>JAYZAP010000323.1:0-6545 GCA_036339655.1 Pseudomonadota bacterium
CACAACCGGCATGGGCACCGACCAGGGCAAGACCAGCAACGTCAACGCCCTGGCCATCCTCGCCCAGACCACCGGTGAAACCATTGGCACCACCGGCACCACCACCTTCCGCCCGCCCTATACACCGGTGGGCTACGGCATGCTCGGCGGGCGCAATGTCGACCACCTGTTCGACCCGGTGCGGCGCACGGCGCTCCACCAGTGGCACGGTGATCACAGCGCGGTGTTCGAAGACGTCGGACAATGGAAGCGGCCGTGGTACTACCCACGCCCCGGCGAGGCCATGGACGACGCGGTCAACCGGGAATGCCTGGCGGTACGCCACGGCCTCGGCATCATGGACGCCTCGACTCTGGGCAAAATCGACATTCAGGGGCCGGATGCCTGCGAGTTCCTCAACCGGGTCTACACCAACGCCTGGGACAGCCTGGCCGTGGGCCACGGCCGCTACGGCTTCATGCTGGGCGACGACGGCATGGTGTTCGACGATGGTGTGACGTCGCGGCTCGGCGAGAACCATTACCTGATGACCACCACCACCGGCGGCGCCGCGCGGGTGCTGGCCTGGCTCGAGGAGTGGTCGCAGACCGAATGGCCCCGGCTCAAAGTCCACTTCACCTCGGTCACTACCCAGTGGTCGGTGGTCGCCATTCAAGGCCCCCGCGCCCGCGACCTGATGGCGGACGTGTGCCACGACATCGATTTGTCGCGCGACGCCTTCCCCTTCATGTCGTGGCGCGACGGCACCGTGGCGGGCATTCCGGCACGGGTCTTCCGGGTCAGCTTCACCGGCGAGCTGTCCTACGAAATCAATGTCGCGTCGAGCTACGCCACCGCCCTGTGGCAGGCGCTGATGACCGCCGGCGCCAAGTACGACATCACGCCCTACGGCACCGAGGCCATGCATATCCTGCGCGCTGAAAAAGGCTTCGTGGTGGTCGGCCATGACACCGACGGCACGGTGACGCCACAGGACCTGGGCATGGACTGGATCGTCTCGAAAAAGAAGAAGGACTTCATCGGCAAGCGCGCCTTGTCTCGGCCCGACACGGTCCGCGATGACCGCAAGCAGTTCGTCGGCCTGCTGACCGAGGACCCGGAAACCGTGGTGCCGGAAGGGGCGCAGATTGTCTCGGAAGTCTGGCCCAAGCCGCCCATGCCCATGGAAGGTCATGTTACATCGAGCTACTGGAGCGCGGCGCTCGGCCACTCCATCGCCATGGCCCTGCTCGAGCGCGGTCATGCGCGCCACGGCGAGATGGTCAATATTTCGCTGCAGAATCGCATGGTTCGTGCCAAGGTCACCGCGCCGCAGTTCTACGACCTCGAGGGGGAGAAAATTCGTGCCTGAAGCCTTTCAACGCCAGGGCGTGCTCGACCATCAGCACCTGGATGCCCGCATTGTCGAGAGCCGGGGCGACGCCGGTATCGCCCTCTGCGAGCGCCGGTTCCGGACCAAAATCAATCTCCGGGGCAAGCCGGCCAAGCCGTTCCTCGACGCGGTCACGGCTGCCCTTGGCGTGACCCCGCCGAAAACCCCCAACACCACGGCGACCAGCGGCGAGACGACGGTCCTGTGGCTCGGTCCCGACGAATGGCTGGTGGTCGGCCCGCCCGGGCGCGAGGATGCCATCGCCGCCAGCCTGCGCGACGCCCTTGACGGCACCCATCACGCCGTCACCGACGTCACCGAGGGCCGCACGGTGATCGGCCTGGCCGGCCCCCATGCCCGTGACGTGCTAATGAAGGGCTGCCCCATCGACATCCACCCCCGTGAATTCTCCGCCGGCGATTGCGCCCAGAGCACCCTGGCCAAGGCGACCGTCATTCTCCATCAGACGTCGGACGAGCCGACCTACGACATCTACGTCGAGCGCAGCTTCGCCAGCTACCTGTGGGACTGGCTCGAGGACGCCGCCCTCGAATATGGCCTCGCGGTGGTTCGCGGATGACCGTCCACGGCGCCGCAAAGGTGCGCTTCGCCGCCATTCGTGAGGCGTTCGAAAACAACCTGGAGAGCGGCCTCGACCAGGGCGCCGCTTTCGCCGTGGTCTATCAGGGTCATGTGGTGGTCGATTTGTGGGGCGGCCATGCGGACGCGGTTGGCGCCACGCCCTGGACCCGCGATACCCTGGTCAACGTGTGGTCGACCACAAAGGGTGTCGCCTCCCTGGCCATCGCCATGCTGGTCGACCGTGACAAGCTCGACTACGAGGCCCCGGTGGCGGACTACTGGCCCGAATTCGCCGCCAACGGCAAACAGGACGTTACCCTGGGCTGCCTGATGTCGCACCAGGCCGGCCTGCCCGGCAGCGACCAGCCGACGACCCTGGAGGATATCTACGACTGGCACCCCTTCGCCGACGGCCTCGCCGCCATGGCGCCCCTGTGGCCGCCGGGCAGCACCGCCGCCTATCACCCGCTGAGCCACGGCCATCTCGCGGGCGAAGTGCTGCGCCGGGTGGACGGCCGCACCATGGGGACCTTTGTGGCCGAGGAAATCTCTAGGCCGCTCGGCATGGAATTCTACATCGGCCTGCCCGAGGCCGAAGACGGCCGCGCCGCCGAAACCATCGTTGGCCCCGGCACCACGGACCCGATTATCGAGGCGGAAGACCGCCCCCTGGCCAGGATTGGCTACCTCAATCCCCGGTTCCCGGTGGACATCCCCAACCAGCGCCCCTGGCGCGCCGCCGAGATTCCTGCCGCCAACGGCCATGGCGACGCGATAGGTCTGGCGAAACTCTATGGCGCCCTGGCCCAGGGCGGGTCACTCGACGGCGCCCGCCTGCTCGGCCGCGGCACACTGGCCGCCGCCACCGAAGAGCGCTTTCGCGGCAATGAGGCCGGGTTCGACCGGCCCATGGCGTTCGGCGCCGGGTTCATGCTCAACGTCGACCACGAGTTCGGACCATCCGACGCCGCCTTCGGCCACAGCGGCTGGGGCGGTTCCTTCGCCTACGCCGACCCGGACGCCGGCCTTGGCGTGGCCTATGTCATGAACCGCATGCTCGGCTTCGGCGACCGTCCGGACCCCCGCCGCCTGGCCCTGCTCGACGCCCTCTACAGCGCGCTTTAGAGCCTTTCCAGTTTGAATGGACTCATTCGAACTGGAAAGGCTCCGATTGCGGCGAATGTCGCAATCCACCGCGAAGCGAGCGGTAGCCTGCGTGGCGCTTGAACGTAAGTTTGATTGCGTGTGGGCAATCGAACTTGAAATGCTTCAATCGCCGCTCGATACCGGGGTATAGCCGAAGGTTTGCATGGCCCGCACGGCCGTCTCGCCGCCCAACGCCGCGACTTTGGCCGCCTGATCGGTGAAAGCCCGGGCGCTGGCCGCTTCTGGGTCGACAATCCTGCGAAGGGCGGCCTCGCATTCAGCGCGGACCTTGGCGTGGTCCGCGCTGGTTCCCTTATCGGCCAGCTCGTCCGGGTCGGCCTCCAGGTCAAATAGCTGAGGGTCATAGCCGACGTAGTGAATGTATTTCCATCGGCCGTGACGGATCATGAAGATGCCGGTGATGGCGCCGCCGTCGTGGTACTCGCTGAGCACCGTGCGGGCGGGCCGCTCGCCGGCCGCCATGCGGACCAGGGAATCCCCCGGCAAGACCCGCTCCGCGTCGTTAAGCGTAGCGCCGGCCGCCTCGACCACCGTGGGATAGATGTCGACCAGGGAAACCGGCGCCTCGACCGTCTCGCCAGCCGCAACGCCGGGGCCGCTGACCATCATTGGCACGCCGACCGAGTCTTCGTACATGTGGGATTTCGCCCAAAGGCCGTGATTGCCAATCATGTCGCCGTGGTCCGAGGTGTAAATTACCGTGGTGTCGTCGCTCAGGCCGCCATCATCGAGAGCGCCCAGCACCGCGCCGATGTTGTCGTCAAGGAACGAGCACAGGCCGTAGTAGCCCGCCCGCGCCTGACGCACACGCTCATCATCGAAATAGTCGTGGTAATTGAAGCTGCCAGCCAAGCCGGCAACTACCGGATGGTCGTGACGGGCATGATTGTCGAACGGCGGGTCCATATCATCGGGCCGGTAAAGGGCATGGAATTCGGCCGGCGCGACGAGCGGAAAGTGGGGGCTGACGAAGGACACGAACAGTACCCAGGGCTTCTTCCGGTGGCGCGGCGCCTGGTTGCGCAGCCAGGCACAGGCGTTGTCCCGGATGGTGCGATCGTAGGCCGTGGAGGTGGTCTCGCCGGCCCCGACCTCGGCGGCGTAGGCCGGGGCGTCTGCATCGGGCAGAGTCTCGCCCCGCAACAGGGCAGTGACCCAGCCGACGCCGTTGAGCAGGTGCATGGGAACGATTTCTTCGTCAAACCCGTTTGGGTCATTGGTATCGCGATAATGAAGCTTGCCGATGGACACCACCCGGTGGCCGTCCGCCATGAGCCGGTGTCCCCAGCTCGGCACCTGTCCGGTATAGGGCTCGGCGCTGCTCCAACAGCCAATTTGGTGGACATATTGGCCGGTCGCCAGGCTGGCCCGGGCCGACACGCAGATCGGTGAGTTGGTGTAGGCGTTGGTGAACCGGGTGCCCCGGGCCGCCAGGGCGTCGAGGTGAGGCGTCTTGACCAGGGGATGGCCGGAACAGCCCATGGCCCGGGGCGTGTGCTCGTCGGAACACAGGATGAGGACGTTGTTGCCGGCCATGACGCGCCTCCATTTACACGAAGGCGTCGGGTACGGCGTCCTTCTTTTTGGTCATGAATGCATTGAGCGCCTCGTTGACAGCCGGGTCAAGGGCCGGCGCCTGATAGTCAGCGAGAATGCGCTTGTAGACCCCGTTGGCCCGCTTATAGGCGTCTTGGGCGCCGTCTTCCTCCCACTGCTCCATGGAGTTGTTATCGGCGATGGACGAGCGGTAGAACGCGGTCTCAAAATTGGCCTGGGTATGGTCGCAGCCCAGGTAGTGACTGCCCGGCCCAACCTCGCGCACCGCGTCCATCGCCTGGCCGTTGACGCTCATGTCGACGCCGCCGCCGAGCACCTGCATCATGCCGAGCTGGTCGGCGTCCATGACGAACTTCTCGTAGCTTGAGACTAGCCCGCCCTCGAGCCAGCCGGCCGCGTGAAGCATGAAGTTGACCCCGGCGAGCAGGCCCGGCAGCAGGGTCTGGGCGCTCTCGTAGGCGGCTTGGGCGTCGGGCAGCTTGGAACCGCACAGCGAGCCGCCGGAACGGAACGGAACCCCCAGGCGACGCGCCAGTTGGGCGGCGGCGAACAGCACCAGGGAAGGCTCGGGGGTGCCGAAGGTCGGCGCCCCCGACTGCATGGAGATGGACGACGCGAAAGTGCCGAACACCACCGGCGCGCCGGGCCGGATGAGCTGGGCGAAGGCCATGCCCGACATGGCCTCGGCAAGCAGTTGGGCCAGGGTTCCGGCTACGGTCACCGGGCTCATGGCGCCGGCCAGGATAAACGGCGAAACGACGCAGGCCTGACCCGTCCGGGCGTAGACCTTAAGCGCCCCGAGCATGGTGGCGTCCCACACCATGGGCGAATTGGCGTTGATTAGGTTGATGAGCACGCAATTATCGTCGACGAAATCGTCACCGAACACCAGCCGCGCCATGGCCACAGAATCCTCGGCCCGCTCGGGCGCCGTGACCGAGCCCATGAACGGTTTGTCCGAATAGCGGATATGGCTGTAGACCATGTCGAGATGGCGCTTGTTGACCGCGATATCGACCGGCTCGCAGACCGTGCCGCCGGAATGGTGCATGGCCGGGGTCATGTAGGCGAGCTTCACGAAATTGCGGAAATCCTCGATGGTGGCGTAGCGCCGGCCGCCCTCGATGTCGCGCACGAAGGGCGGCCCGTAGACCGGCGCGAACACCGTGGCGTCGCCGCCAATCTGAACCTTGCGCTCCGGGTTTCGGGCGTGCTGGGTAAAGACCTCCGGGGCGGTGGCGATCAACGACCGGGCGAGGCCGCGCGGCAAGTGGACACGGGTGCCCTGGACATCGGCGCCGGCATCTTTCCAGAGCGCAAGGGCCTCGTCGTCGTCAACAAATTCAATGCCGACCTCTTCGAGGATGGTCTCGGCGTTGGCCTCGATGATTTCGAGCCCCTCATCCGACAGCACCTCGGTGACCGGAAAGCGGCGCATGATTTGCGGAAGGTGCACAATCTCCGTACGGCTGCGGGCTTCGCGCCGCGCCGTTCGTCCGCCACCCCGTTCGCGGCGGCGTGCTGGTGCCCGCTCACTCATCCGCTAGTTCTCCCCTATGACCAGCATGTGGGCCACCCGTACTTTGACAAGGCTTATACCACATCGGCCTGGCCAAAATGTCTTGGCCACGCCCCAAAAACGTCGGGCAGCGACGCCTTATGCGCCGCCACCCGATAATGGCTGTGGTTGCGGCTTGCTCTATCTAAGGCCGCGCACCACCCGGTCAACGTCACCGCGCTTCATGCCCAGATCGTTGAGGGTGCGAGCATCGAAGCGGACCAACTGGCGCCGCGAAACCGAGCGGTCGCGCCAGCGGCGGATTTTGCTTATCAGGTTTGTCATGACAAGGACTCTCTGGATCAGGCC
>JAYZAP010000324.1:0-5573 GCA_036339655.1 Pseudomonadota bacterium
CAGAGCCCGGCCGTCATCCATGCCGAGAATGTCGGGCGCGCGCGCGGCCATCTTGCGGTGGTCGGCATCGGCCCCGGCGGCGAGGGCTGGCGCAGTCCCGAGGCCAGCCGTCTGGTTGCAGACGCCAGCGACCTGGTGGGCTACGGCCTCTATCTCGACCTGCTGGGACCCCTGGCCGGGGGCAAGACCCGCCACGACTTTCCCCTGGGCGACGAGGAGGCGAGAGTCCGCGTCGCCCTCGACCTCGCCGCCGAGGGTCGCCATGTGGCTCTGGTGTCGTCCGGCGATGCCGGCATTTACGCCATGGCTTCCCTGGTCTTCGAACTGCTTGACCGGGGCGGCAAGGACGCTTGGCACCGGGTGGAGATTACCGTGACACCTGGGATTTCCGCCCTGCAGGCCGCCGCCGCCCGGGCCGGCGCCCCGCTCGGCCACGATTTCTGCGCCATTTCCCTGTCCGACCTGCTGACTCCCTGGGACGCCATCAAGCGCCGCCTCGAGGCGGCGGCCACGGGGGACTTCGTGGTCGCCCTCTATAACCCGGTGTCCCAGCGCCGTCGCGAGGCCCTGCCCAAGGCCCGCAAAATCCTGCTCGGCCATCGCCCGGATGACACGCCGGTGATATTGGCCCGTAACCTGGGTCGCCATGGCGAAGCGGTGCGCACGGTGGACCTCGCCGCCCTCGACGTCGACGACGTGGACATGTTGACCGTGGTCATCGTCGGTTCGAGCCGGACCCGCCGGGTTGGAGGTTGGGTCTATACCCCGCGCGGCTACGACGCCAAGGACCAAGCACCATGACGGTTCATTTCATCGGCGCCGGTCCCGGCGCGCCGGACCTGATTACGGTTCGCGGCCTCGACCTTATCCGGTGCTGCCCGGTGGTGCTCTACGCCGGTTCCCTGGTGCCCGCCGAGGTGGTCGCCGAGGCCCCGGATGACGCCCGGGTCATCGACACCGCACCTCTCAATCTCGATGAAATCATTGCCGAGATAGAGACTGCCGAGGCGACCGGCCACGATGTCGCCCGGGTTCATTCCGGCGACCCCTCGCTCTATGGCGCCATGGCCGAGCAAATGCGCCGCCTCGACGCCCTGGGTATCGCCTTCGACATTACCCCCGGCGTGCCCGCTTTCGCTGCCGCCGCGGCCGCCCTTGGCCACGAGCTGACGCTGCCGGACGTGAGCCAGAGCGTGGTGTTGACCCGCACGGCGGTGCGCAGCACCGACATGCCGACGGACGAAACCCTGGCTGCCTTCGGCGCCACCGGCGCCACCCTGGCCATTCACTTGTCGGTCAACAACCTGGCCCGCGTCGTCCGCGAGCTGACTCCCCACTACGGCGCCGACTGCCCCGCCGCCGTGGTCTACCGGGCAAGCTGGCCCGACCAGCAAATTTTCCGTGGCCGTCTCGACAACATCCGCGCCCAGGTCAAGGCCGCCGGCATCACCCGCACGGCGCTGATCATGGTCGGCCGGGTGCTGGGCGAGGCCGACTTCCCCGACAGCAAACTCTACGACCCCAGCCACCACCACGTGCTGCGGCCAAGAAAATAGGCGCCCACGGATTTCTCAACCTGGCTGGCGTGTACGCGTGGTCCTCGCGCACGGCGCTTGGACGTTCATTGCACTATCCCCCATAGCGCTTCTTGAGTTCCGCCTTGGCCCGGGCCTCGGGGACCAGGCGGGCGCCGCCGAGCCAGACTTCCTTTAGGCGGCCGTCGCGGCGGCGCACCAGGCGGGCGCCTTCGCCGTGACTGCTGTAGCCGCCGGCCAGGCTGATGACGCCCCGGTCCCTGGCGGTGACGGTGATTTCATCGGCCCCGGCGAACGGGTCGAGCTGGCCCGGCGCAGCGATCATCACCTTGTCGCCGAAGGGCACCAGGTCGTCAGTTCCCCACAGGCTCCACCAGCGCCCGGTCCACGGCCGGGTGCGGGCGTTGGGCGGCGGGTTGTCGGCGAAGGTCTTGAGGATCTTGATGACACCGTCGGACCAGACGTTGGCCATGCCGTCGGTGGCGTTGGTTAGCACCGAGATGCAAAGCCCGCGACCGGGCAACATGGACGTGCGGCTGAGGCAGCTTTGGAAGCCACCGCCGTGGCCGGCCCAGTCCCAGCCGTCCGCGGTTTCCATGATCAGGCCGAGGCCGTAGTAGCCGTCGACCGTGGCATGGGGATCGCGCCATTGCTTGTGGACCATGGCCCGGCGGCTCGCGGTTGACAGCACGCTGCGCCGGGCCGCCGGGTCGAGGCTGGCGAAATAGCGCACAAGATCGGCGGCGGTGGAAACGAAACCGGTGGCCGCCGCCAGGGCATGGGTCGGATTATCGCCCGGGATGATGACGCGGCGGCCCAAAAGCAGTTCGGTGCTATGGCCGCGGGCTACGGGAACACCCGGCGCCGAGGGTCCGTCGGGGGTGGTCTCGGTAAGCTTCGACGGGGCGACGATGGCGCGGCTGATCCAGGCGCCGTAGGCCTGGCCGGTGACCACCTCGATGACCAGGCCCAGCAGGCCGAAGCCGTGGTTGGAATATTTCATGCGGTTGTTCGGCGTGATCACCGGCGGCTCGGCCAGGGCGGCGCGCAGCTCGGCCTCGTTGGCGAACGGCCGCCGGTCGAGCCACTGGCCGGCATCGGCGCCGTCGCGCACCAGGCCGGCGCCGTGGGACAGCAGCTCGGTCAGGGTGGCCTCGGCCACCGCCGGGTGAAGACCGTCCACATAACGTCCCACCGGGTCGTCGAGGCCGAGCTTGCCGGCCTCGCGCAGCATGAGGATGCCGGCGGCGGTGAAGCTCTTGGAATGGGAGGCGACGCGGAACCGGTGGCGCGGCGTCAGCCGTTCGCCCGTGACCGCGTCGGCGAAGCCGTAGGCCCGCTCATAGACCACCCGGCCCTTGTGGGCGATGGCGATGACGCAGCCCGGCTGGCGGCTCTGGCGCATCTGGTAGTCGAGCCATTCACCGGTGTAGTCCAGCGCGTTCTTCAGCCATGCCTGCATTGTTTTGCTCCTTTTTACCATCGGCCATTAGGGATGGCCGATGGGTGTTCAATTGTCACGCAGGCTCCCGCCGAACGGTCGGCGATGCGCGGTCGCGCTTGCCAGCGGTCATAGGGACTGCTGGTGTTGTCCTCTTGTCTGGCAGCATCCCTGAATTTCCATCGGGCCGCCAGGGTTGACTCTGGGTCTGGGCATGATTAGAACAAAATAAGAACAAATATTCATCACGCTGTAAAGGAACCGGGACTGTCTCCATGCCGCCGGACGCCACCCTTGACGCACTACGCGCCCGCATCCGCACCCTCGAACTCGGTGCTGGTGGTGGTGATATGGAGGCCGTGCCCCTGGCTGTTCCAGCGATTGATGGCGCGCTGCCCTGGGGCGGCCTGCCGCGCGGTGCTCTTCATGAGATCGTCGCCGGCGGTCCCGGCGTTGGCGAAGGCTTTGCCGCCGCCTTGCTGGCCCAGTTTATCGAGGGCCGGGGCCCGGCGCTGTGGTGCCTTGCCCGGGGTGATCTGTTCGGTCCCGGCCTCGGCGCCGTCGGCCTCGCCCCCCACCGCCAGATTATAACCCGGGCGCGCCACGCCGACGATGTGCTGTGGGCCATGGAGGAGGGCCTGCGCTCGGGGGTTCCCGGCGCCGTGCTCGGCGAGCCGCGCGGCCTTGATCTGGCCGCCGGCCGCCGCCTGCAACTCGCCGCCCGGGCCGGCAGCGTCGCCTGCCTGGTGCTGCGCCTGCCGGGCATAACCAAGTCCGAGGTATCGGTGGCGGTCACTCGCTGGCGTGTCGATGCCGCCCCCAGTTTGCCGCTGGACGAGCTGCCTGGCCTCGGCGCACCGCGCTGGCGGGTCGGGTTGCTGCGCTGCCGGGGCGCCGTGCCCCGTGAATGGCTTTTGGAGTGGAACAATGAAACGTGTGATTTCGCTGTGGTTTCCTTATTGGGCGAGCGAGCGGCTGATTCGCCGCCGACGGCATTCCGGGAAACCGCCTGAAGGAACGCCAACCGGGGGGGCGCCGCTCGTCCTCTACGAGTCGACTAACGGCGGCTTGCGGCTGACCGCGGTCAATCCCGCCGCCGCCGCCGCCGGCCTGGGCCCGGGCCTGACCCTGGCCGATGCCCGCGCCCTGGTCCCCGGTCTCGACGCCGAGGCCGCCGACCCCCATGCTGACGCCCGCGCCCTCGGCGCCCTGGCCGACTGGTGCCTGCGCTTCACCCCGACGGTCGCCCTCGACGGTGCTGACGGCCTGACCCTCGACGTCACCGGCTGCGCCCATCTCCATGGCGGCGAAGGCGTGCTGCTGGCCCGGGTCATGGGGGCTCTCGGCGGCCTCGGCTTCACCACCCGGGCGGCCCTTGCCGACAGCTGCCGCATGGCCTGGGCCGGGTCCCGCTTCCTGGCCGACTCCGGTAGTCCCGGCGGCGTCATCGTGCCCCCCGGCGACGCCCGCTTGGTGTTGGCACCCATGCCCGTCGCCGCCCTCGGCCTCAGGTCCGAGACCACCGCCGGGCTGACCCGGCTCGGCCTGCACCGTATCGGCGATGTGCTCGCCATGCCCCGGGACGACCTCGCCGCGCGGTTCGGCGCCGCGGTCGGCGATCATCTCGATCAGGCCCTGGGTCATGCCACCGAGGTCCTGACGCCGCGCCGCCCGGTGCCGCCGTACCAGGTCCGCCAGGCCTTCACCGAGCCGCTCATCGACCACGGCGGCGTCGGCCGCGCCTTGGCCGGGCTGCTGACCGAGCTGTGCCGCCGGCTCGAGGCAGAGGGCCGGGGCCTGCGCCGTCTCCAGGTCAGCCTGTTCCGCCTCGACGGCGGCCGCCGGGTGGCCGCCGTCGGCACCGCCCGGCCGAACCGTAACCCGGCTCATCTCCACGGCCTGCTGCAACCCCATCTCGACCAACTCGACCTTGGCCTCGGGGTCGAGACCGTGGCCCTGGCCGCCCTGGTGACCGAACCCCTGACGGCAGCCCAGACAGCGTTGATGGATGGCAACAGCATGGCCGGTGACCTTGCCACCCTGGTCGACCGCCTGGCCAGCCGCCTCGGGCTCGCCGGGGTATTCCGTCTGGCGCCGCGCGCCAGCCATCGGCCGGAACGTTCGGTTGCCACCGTGTCCGCCCTGGCACCCCATGCCGGCACCCCGTGGCGCGCCGATATCGCGCGGCCGCCGCGTCTGTTCCCCCGGCCCGAGCCGGTCGAGGCCATAGCCATGGTGCCCGACGCGCCGCCGCTCCTATTCCGCTGGCGCGGCCGGCCCCACCGGGTCGCCCGGGCCGAGGGCCCCGAGCGCATCGCCGCCGAATGGTGGCGCGAGGCCGGCGCCCCCGACTCCCATAACTGGCGCGACTACTACCGGGTCGAGGACCATACCGGCGCCCGCTTCTGGCTCTACCGCCGCGGCCCCTACGGCCCCGACGGCCAGGCCAAATGGTACCTCCACGGGGTGTTCGCGTGAGAATTATGACAAATTGCATGCAAATTTTTTCATTCTCACGCGAACACCCACATCGGAGACGCCTCATGGCCACGTGACGATTCGCAACCTCGACGATGACGTGGTCGCCGCCCTCAAGC
>JAYZAP010000325.1:0-3358 GCA_036339655.1 Pseudomonadota bacterium
CTCTTGAGCGCCGTGGCCTCGCTGCCCAGCAGGCGCAACCGGACGTCGACCCGCGTAACCGGCGAATGAAGCTCCGGGTCGAGAACCCAGTCGCCCCGCCGAACCCCGTCCTTATGCAGCCCGCGGCCGGCGAGGTTGAGGGCGCAGCGCTGGCCGGCCACCGCCTCGTCCGTCTCGCGGTCGTGGGCGCGGATACCGCGCAGGCGCACCGGCAGGCCGAGCGGCGACAGCATCAGCGGGTCGTCGGTCCGCGCCCGTCCGGCAACCACCGCACCGGTGACCACCAAGCCGATTCCACTCAGGATGAAACAGCGGTCGACGGAAAAGCGGAACCGGCCACGGCTTTCGTGGGTACGCTGGCACACCGCCGCGTGCCGGAGGTGGGCATCCAGGGCCGCAACACCTTGGCCGGTAGCGGCGCTGAGAGGAAACAGTGGCGCGTCGGCCAGGGCCGTGCCGGCGAGCAGCGCGGTGGTCTGGTTCATGACCTGGGCCAGGCGGTCGCCGTCGACCAGGTCGGTCTTGGTCACTGCTACGGCGCCGACGCCGCCCCCCAGCAGGTCGAGGATATCCAGATGCTCCTTGGTTTGCGGCATGGGGCCGTCGTCGGCGGCGACCACCAGCAGGGCGAAGTCGATGGCGGCGACCCCGGCCAGCATGTTGCGGATAAAGCGCTCGTGGCCCGGCACGTCGACGAAGCCGAGCACCGGACCGCCGTCGAGGTGAACATAGGCGAAGCCCGGCTCGATGGTCAGGCCGCGCTTCTTCTCCTCGGGCAGGCGGTCGGTGTCGACCCCGGTGAGCGCCTTGACCAGCAAGGTCTTGCCGTGGTCCACGTGGCCCGCGGTGGCGACAATCACGGCGGGCCGTCTCCCACCAGGCGATTGAGTTGAGCGATGAACCCGGCCTCATCGTCGAGGCCGCGCAAGTCGAGCACCAGGACGCCGTCGCTGACCCGGCCGATGACCGGCACCGGGAGCCGGCGGAACCGTACGGCCAGGGCCTTGAGGTTAGGTTTGCCGCCGCGTGGGCTGATGGCCAGGCCGGCGCTGGGAATTTCGCTGCCGGGTAGCGAGCCGCTACCGGCCTGGCTCTGGCAATCGATGACGTCGATGGTGGCGTCCAGAACTTCGCCCATGAGCGGCGACAGGCGGCGGGCCTGGGCCTCAATGTCGGACACCGGCCGGGCCAGCAGGCGCAACGCCGGCACCCGCTCGACCAGACTGTCAGGGTTGCCATAGAAGCCGAGGATGACGTCGAGGGCGGCGATGGTCATCTTGTCCACCCGGAGCGCCCGCTTCATGGGGTTGCGGCGGATGCGGGCGATGACCTCGGCGCGGCCGACCAAGATGCCGGCCTGGGGGCCGCCGAGCAGCTTGTCGCCGCTGAAGCTGACCACGTCGGCGCCGGCCGCCAGAGCCTCTTGAGCGGTGGGCTCATGGGGCAGGCCGTAGGTCCGCAGGTCGGCCAGAGTGCCACTGCCGAGGTCAACGAACAGGGGCACGCCGTGGTTGTGGGCCAAGTCCGCCAGGTCCCTGGTGGCAACGGCGGCGGTGAACCCCTGGATCGTGTAGTTGCTGGTGTGGACCTGCATGACCAGTCCGGTCTTGGACCCCAGGGCGGCGGCGAAGTCCTTGGCATGGGTGCGGTTGGTTGTGCCGACTTCGCGCAGCTTGGCGCCGGCCCGGGCCATGATATCGGGAATGCGGAACGAGCCGCCGATTTCGATGAGCTCGCCGCGCGACACCACCACCTCGCGGCGCAAGGCCAGGGAATTGAGGCCCAACATGACAGCGGCGGCGTTGTTGTTGACCACGGTGGCAGCTTCGGCCCCGGTGAGGCGGCACAGGCGGTCCTCAAGATGAACGTCGCGGTCGCCGCGGCGGCCCGCCGCCAGGTCGTATTCCAGGTTCGACGCGCCACCACCGACTCGCGCCATGGCGTTGATCGCTTCCGGCGGCAGCGGCGCGCGCCCCAGGTTGGTGTGCAGGATGGTGCCGGTCAGGTTGAACACCGGGGCCAACGAGGGCGTCGCCCAGCCAGTCAGAATCGCGGCGGCGGCGGCCAGTGCGGCTACCACTCCGGTATCGCTGTCGTCCGACAGGTCTTGGCGCACTCCCTCGACCGCCTGGCGTATTGCCTCGGTCAGCGCCGTGCGGCCATGGGCGCCGATCAGCGCCTCGGCGCCGGGCGCGCGCAAAACCGCATCGACCGACGGTATGGCTGACCGGGGCCGGTTCATGAAACCTCGATAGAGCCTGGCGTATCGGCGTCGCTGACCCGGCCGATTACCGCCCGGATTGCGACACCCTCGTCATCCAGAGCCACCAGCAGGCCGTCAAGGCCGTCCTCGGGCACGGCGATCAACAAGCCGCCCGAGGTCTGGGCATCGGCCAGCAACAGCCGCCTGTTTTCATCCAGGCCGGTGGCGAAGCGCACGTGGGACGCGACGAAATCCAGGTTGCGCCGGGTGCCGGCGGGGCACAGACCTTGGGCGAGGTAGTCGCCGGCACCGTCAAACAGGGGCACATCGGCGTATCGAATCGCGGCCCCAAGGGCGTCGCCGGCGGCGTCCGACGAGGCCCGCAACATGACGCCCAGGTGGCCAAGCAGGCCGAAACCGGTGATGTCCGTGGCCGCCGACGCCCCGGCCCGGGTCATGGCGGCGCCGGCGGCGCAGTTGAGGGTGGTCATGGAGGCCACCGCCTCGGCCAGCCCGGCGCCGTCCAGATGGCCGCGCTTGACCGCCGTGGTCAGCACCCCTGTGCCGATCTTCTTGGTCAGCACCAGGACGTCGCCGGCCCGCGCCCCGTGGTTGCCCATGACCTTGTCCGGATGGACCGTGCCGTTGACGAACAGGCCGAATTTGGGCTCGTCGTCGACGATGGAATGGCCGCCAGCGATGGCGATACCCGCCTCGCCGCAAATCTCGGCGGCGCCCGCCAGCACCCGGCCGAGTTGGTCGAGGCCCAGGGTTTCCATCGGCCAGGCCACGAAACTCAGGGCGCTGATCGGGGTGCCGCCCATGGCGTAGATGTCGCTCAGGGCATTGGCGGCGGCGATACGGCCGTAGTCGAACGGGTCGTCGACGATGGGCGGGAAAATATCGACGGTCTCGACCAGAGCCAGGTCGTCACGCAGCCGATAGACCGCAGCGTCGTCGGCGCTTGCATGGCCGATCAGCAGCGCCGGGTCGTTCGCCGGCGGTAGATGGGCCAAGGCAGCGGCAAGGTCGGCCTGACCGATCTTGGCGGCGCAGCCGGCCGCCTTGGCCAGACTGGTCAGGGGTATATCCGCCATGTTCATTGCTCTCCCACTCCCGCGCCCACTATGCCCGCCATAATGCCGCAACCAACCG
>JAYZAP010000326.1:0-2375 GCA_036339655.1 Pseudomonadota bacterium
CGGCAAGGCGGGGTTGCCCGCGATCATGCCGTTCAATTCACCAATCCGGGGGTTTTCGCTGAACGCCATCGTGCAGCTGGCGGCCGATTCGAACTCGGCCAGATCCCACTGTTGCGGATAGGCGCCGCTCGCGACACCCATGCCGTCAGCCACGGTGGCCGCCGGACACGCCGCCTGTGCGCCGTTCATCAGCACAAGAGACAGCGCGGCGGCCGCCACACCGCCTAGAATAAATTTTCGCTTCATCATGGTTCTCCCTATTTGCACAAACGCGGCGAACAACCCGCCGCGAACAACGATTATTGTTATGGACCCGGCCGCGATTGGTACGGGTCCATCCCTGTGAGCAAAATGCTACCCCCAACGTTATAGTAAAGAAAGGCTTAATGGCGGCGAGAGGGGCGGGGAGACGGAACGGTTTGCGATCGTGGCAAAGACCGCTATGAAGCTCGTCAGCGCTACAAGCCGCCAGGATCGAGAACAATCTGTCGTGAAACCCCGGCCAATCCTGTGAAAACCATTTCCGTTGCCTCCTTAAGAGTGCTTGGCGCGCTCAGTGCGGCGTACTTCATCAGCCAGTTCTTCCGCGCCTCGATCGCCGTCATCTCCCCCGACCTGGCCCGTGATCTGGCGTTGTCGCCGGAGGCCCTGGGCACGGTCACCGGCGCCTTTTTCCTGGCCTTCGGGGCGACCCAAATACCCCTCGGTATCATGCTCGACCGCTTCGGGCCGCGCCGCGCCATCGCCGGATTGCTGCTCGCGACGGTGGCCGGGTCGATGATTTTTGCCATGGCCGACAGTCTTGCGATCCTGACCCTGGGCCGGGCACTGATCGGCGTCGGTTGCGCCGGGGTGTTCATGGGATCAGTGGTGGTTTGCGCCCGATGGTTTCCGCCCGACCGGCTCGCCACCGCCGCCGCCGTGGTGCTGGCGGTGGGCGGCACCGGCAATCTCCTGGCGGCAACGCCGCTGGCCTACGCCGCCGATCACATCGGCTGGCGCGGGGCCTTTGTCGCCATGGCCGGGTTGTCACTGGTCATGGCCGGCGTGGTCTTCGCCCTGGTCCGCGATGCCCCGCCCGATCACCCGTTTCACCAGCGCCGGCGCGAGACCCTGCGTGATACCCTGCGGGGCATGCGCGAGGTGCTGGGCAATCCCCGGCTGCCGTTTATCGCGCTGATGGCCTTCGTCGCCTATTCGTCCATGGCCACGGTGCTGACCCTGTGGGCCGGTCCCTACCTGGCCGATGTCCACGGCCTCGACGGCGTTGCCCGGGGCAACGTGCTGCTGCTGCCGTCGCTCGGCCTGATCGCCGGGCCGTTGTGCTACGGCCCCCTCGACCGCCTACTCGACACCCGCAAGTGGCTGGTGGTCGGCGGCGCCCTGGCGACCATCGGCGTGCTGGGATCGCTGGCCGTGGTCCCCGAACCGCCGCTGTGGCTGGCGGTCGCCCTGCTGACCCTGCTCGGCTTCGTCGGCACGTACTCGATCATGATCATGACCCACGGCCGGGCCAGCTTTCCCGAGCGCCTGGTCGGCCGCGCCGTGACCATCGTCAACTTCGCCAACTTCACCGGCGTCGCGGTCATGCAGTTCATGGTCGGCGCCATTGTCGGCACCTTCGAGCTGGCCGACGGCGCGGCGCCGGAAATCGCCTACCGTACCGCCTTCGGCTTTCTCGCCGTCACCCTCATCATCGCCCTGAGTTTCTACTTGCGGGTCGGCGACGCCAAGCCAAGCCGCGACCCCAGAGATGGAAGCGATCCGGTGCTATAGCATAATTATGGGGACAGTATATTTAATTAATTAAATATACTGTCCCCATAATAATTCAGCGGCCCGGCGTTGTCCTATCCACCCCTACTCGAACTCGACGAACTCGTCGATGGCCTGGCGGTCATAGCCCTTACTGGCGACCAGGAGCTGGTGGGTGTAGCCGTGGGCAGGGTTAGCCTGGCGGAGCTGCTGGTCGGTCATTTCCTCGACGAAGGCGCCGCGGTTCATCACCGCAATGCGCTCGCACAAGTGGGCGACCACGGCGAGGTTGTGGCTGACCATGATGTAGGTCAGGCCGTGCTCGTCACGCAGGCGCCCCAGGAGATTGAGAATTTCAGCCTGGACCGAAACGTCGAGGGCTGAGGTCGGCTCGTCGAGCAGCACCACCCGCGGCTCCAGAATGAGCGCCCGGGCGATGGCGATGCGCTGGCGCTGGCCGCCGGAAATCTGGTGGGGATAGCGAAAGCGGAATTCGGGCCCCAGGCCGACCTCGTCGAGGGCCTTGAGGGTGCGGTCCTCGGCATCGTCGAAGCGGTGGATGGCCAGCGGCTCCTTGAGGATGAAGTCGATTGTATGGCGGGGATGGAGCGAACCGAAGG
>JAYZAP010000327.1:0-2640 GCA_036339655.1 Pseudomonadota bacterium
ATTCTGACCCTCGAAACCCAGTCCTACAAAGACGAACTCACCAACCTGCTCAATCGCCGCGGCTTTAACCAGCAGCTTCGCCAAGCCTGGCCCTGGCGCACCGGGTCGAAAGCACCGGCGTGCTCAGTTTCATCGACCTGGACAATTTCAGGGCCATCAATGACGAATCCAGCCACCAGGCCTGCGACCAGGTACTCAGCAATTTGGCCGACCTGCTCGATGAAAACCTGCGGGCGACAGATGTGGCGGCCCGCCTCGGTGGCGACGAGTTCGTTGTAATCCTGATCCACACCACGCCGCGCGGCGGGCCCTTGTGCATCGCTGCCCTCGAGCAGGAGGTCAACAGCTCTCTGGTGACCTTCGAGGCCGCCGAAATTCCCGTGCGCGCCAGCTTCGGCACCGTGGCCTTCGGCTGCGACGACGAGGCCAACAACCTGATCGATCGGGCCGACGCCGACTTGTACCGCAAGAAGCACGCCAAGCCCCTGGTTCTGCTCCCCTGGCTACATCGCCATGTCTAGCGAAACCACATCGCTTCAAAGACCGTCACGCGCCGTTCTGGCGTGCCGCGGCTATTTTATTCAGGCCGTGGATGGGCCGGTTTGACAGCGCCTCCATAAGCCTTTAGACAGCCCCGAAACACCGCCCCCTAACACATCATTCCAGGAGACCACCGCCATGGTCGGCACCATTGACAGCAAACTCGCTGAACTCGACATCACCCTGCCCGAGGCCGCCGCACCCGTCGCCAACTACGTGCCTTGGGCAATCACCGGCAATCAGGTGTTTATCTCCGGCCAGGTCACCATGGCGGACGGCGAGTTGAAGTTCATCGGCAAGCTCGGCGACCAGTTCGACGCCGACCAGGGCGCCCAGGCGGCGCGGCTTTGCGCCCTCAACATCATCGCCCAGGTCAAGGCGGCCTGCGGCGGCGACCTGGACCGGGTGGTGCGCTGCGTCAAACTCGGCGCCTTCGTCAACTCGACCCCAGACTTCGGCGACCAGCCCAAGGTGGTCAACGGCGCCTCCGACCTCATGGTCGAGGTGTTCGGTGATGCGGGCCGCCATGCCCGCTTCGCCGTCAGCGCCGCCAACCTGCCGTTCGGTGTCGCCGTCGAAATCGACGCCGTCTTCGAAATTTCCTAGGTCCGGCACGGCCCGATGAACGCCAGCGGCGCAGCTAAAATGAATGGTGGCGACGCCCTGGTCGCAACCCTGCTGTCCCACGGCGTGCGGGCCGGCTTCGCAGTGCCCGGCGAGAGCTATCTCGCGGTTCTCGAAGCCCTGCGCCGCGAGCAGGACAACTTTCGCCTCATAACTTGCCGCCACGAGGCCGGTGCCAGCTTCGCCGCCGAAGCCTATGGCAAGCTGACCCGCAACCCGGGCGCCGCCTTCGTGACCCGCGGCCCAGGCGCCACCAATGCGTCCATCGGGGTTCACACGGCGGCCCAGGATTCGTCGCCCATGGTGCTGTTCATCGGCCAGATTCCGAGCAGCCACAAGGGCCGCGAGGCGTTCCAGGAAATCGACTACCAGGCCATGTTCGGGACCATCGCCAAGGCGGTCATCGAGCCCCATGGCCCGGCCGACGTCGCCCGCGCCACCGCCGAGGCGCTCGACTCCGCCCGCGCCGGCCGCCCTGGACCGGTAGTGGTGCCTCTGCCCGAGGACGTCACCGAGAACGACGCCGGCGACCCGGCCATTCCCGGTCCCGTCGCGCAATCCCTGCCGGCCCCCGACCCGGACGCGGTGGTCCGCGCCGTCGAACTCATCTCCGCCGCCAAGCATCCCATCGTGGTGTCCGGCGAAATGGTCACCTATCACGATGCCCAAGACTCCCTGGCTCGCTTCGCCGAGGCCGCCGGGGCCGGGGTCTTCACCTCGTTCCGCCGCCAGGACAGCTACGACAATTTTGGTCCCGCCTACATCGGCCATCTCGGCCTCGGCCGGGCGCCATTCCAGCGCAAAGTCTGGGATGAGTGCGACCTAGTGGTGGTCGCCGGCAACCGGCTCGACGCCATCACCTCGGAAGACTACAAGCTGCTGCGCCATGACCAGACGCTAATCCACATCCACGCCGACCCGACGGTGCTCGGTCACTGGCGCCAGCCCAAGGTTGCCATCGCCGCCGACACCGGGGCGGCGCTTGACGCCATCGCCGCCGCCCTACCGCCACCTGCCAACGAGCGGTCCGAGTGGTGCGCCACCGCCCATGCTGAGTTCCTGCGCTTTCGCGAGAATGGAGTCGCGGCCCTGGGCAAAGTCGATGTCGCCGAGGTGGTCAAGACCGTCGGCGACCGCCTGACCGGTGACCACATCATCACCAACGACGCCGGCAACTTTTCGAGCTGGCTTCACCGCCACTTTCCCTATCGCCTGCGCAACAGCCAGGCCGGGCCCATGGCCGGGGCCATGGGTGCCGCAGTGCCGTCGGCAATGGCTGCCCAACTAGCCCGTCCCAAGGCCCAGGTGGTCGCCTTCGTCGGCGACGGAGGCTTTATGATGACCGGCCAGGAAATGCTCACCGCCGCCCAGCACGACCTGCCGATCAAGGTCATCGTCGGCGACAACGGCGCCTACGGCACCATCCTCATGCATCAGCACCAGGCCCACGGCGCTGGCAACTACCACGGCGTTCAC
>JAYZAP010000328.1:0-8671 GCA_036339655.1 Pseudomonadota bacterium
TATCATCGCCCCTATGAACAAGGCGGCTATCTTCCGATTGCTGGCCGTGTTGCTGGCGGTGTTTCTGGCTGGCGGCTGCGCCGGCGGCGACCCACTGCCTGGCGCGCCGCCCAAGGTGGTGCTGCCCATCCTGGCCGAGCGCGGCGACGCCGAGGCCCAGGTCAGTCTCGGCTGGATGTACCAGACCGGCCAGGGTTTCGAGCGCGACTATAACCAGGCGGCGTATTGGTACCGGGCGGCGGCCGACCAGGGAAACGGTTTGGCGCAATATTCCCTGGGCGAGCTATACGCCGGGGGCCTCGGGGTTGCCCAGAATTTTGCCCAGGCAGCGGCCTGGCATCGCCGGGCCGCAGAAGGCGGCAATGTAAGCGCCCAGTTCCGTCTCGCCTATTTCTATGAACACGGCCTCGGCGTGCCCCGCGACTATATTGCGGCGGCCGCGTGGTACGACCGCGCCGCCCGGGGCGCCCAATCGGTCGCCAGCCTGCCGCCAGGTCTGGTGCGCCTGCTCGGCGCCGGCATCATCCTGCCAACCCTTGTTCAGCCGGCACGCCAGGTCACGGAAATCGCCATCGCCGTGCCGGACACGGACCAAGCGCCGTCGGGTGAGGCGGCGGGCGCCAGTGACGTCACGGCCGACGGCCATTGGGTCCATATCGCGTCGTTCCGCACCCGCGCCGCCGCCGCGCTACATTGGGACACCCTGGGCGAGCGTCATGGCGACATTCTGGCCGGTCTGCGCGGCCGTCTCCTGGCCCACGATCTTGGCGATGACGGCACCTGGATCCGGCTCTTCGCCGGACCATTGGACCACGCCGACGCCGCCGCCAACCTGTGCGAAATACTGCGCTCGCGGGCAATCTATTGCGCCGTGTCCGCCGGATTCTAGAATCGTAGGGACAGTATATTTAATTATTTTTCGTACATAGATTCAATACGTTATAATTCAAGAAATGGCGTACGAAAGGGAACAGAGTAATTAAATATACTGTCCCCCAATTTAGCGCCCATACTTTCTTTCAGCCCGCGCCAGTCTTGGTCGCAACAAAGAGGGAGTCGCCGACCGTTCGGCGGAAGCCCCAGTCTGTGTGAACACAAGAGGGGGCGATTGAACGCAGTTTGCCTTGCAAAGGCGACCGTCAAAGGTTCATTCGGTTATCGACCAGGTCGTTGACCACGGTGGGGTCGGCCAGGGTCGAGGTGTCGCCGAGCTCGCCGTGTTCGTTGGCGGCGATCTTGCGCAGGATGCGCCGCATGATCTTGCCCGAGCGGGTCTTCGGCAGGCCCGGCGCCCATTGGATAAGATCGGGAGTGGCGATCGGACCGATTTCCTTGCGCACCCATTTGACCAGCTCGGCGCGCAGCTCTTCGCTGGGCTCGGTGCCGACGGTCAGGGTGACATAGGCGTAGATGCCCTGGCCCTTGATGTCGTGGGGATAGCCGACCACCGCCGACTCGGCGACCGTATCGTGGGCCACCAGGGCGCTTTCGATCTCGGCGGTGCCGAGGCGATGGCCGGCGACGTTGATGACGTCATCGACCCGGCCGGTGATCCAGTAGTAGCCGTCCTCGTCGCGGCGCGCCCCGTCGCCGGTGAAATAGCGGCCCCTGTAAGTTGAGAAATAGGTTTCCACGAATCGCTGGTGGTCGCCGTAGAGCGAGCGCATCTGGCCCGGCCAGGAATCGCCGATGCACAGGTTGCCCTTGCAGGCGCCTTCCTGCTCGTTGCCGTCGCCATCGACGATCATCGGCTGGATCCCGAAGAACGGCCGGGTCGCCGAGCCCGGCTTGAGGGCCGTGGCGCCGGGCAGCGGGGTAATCAGGATGCCGCCGGTCTCGGTCTGCCACCAGGTATCGACAATCGGGCAGCGGCCGTCACCGACCACATTGTGGTACCACTCCCAGGCTTCCGGGTTGATCGGCTCGCCGACCGTGCCGAGCAGGCGGATCGAGGCCCGCGAGGTCGCCTTGACCGGGCCGTCGCCCTCACGCATGAGGGCGCGGATCGCGGTCGGCGCTGTATAGAAGATGTTGACCTGGTGCTTGTCGCAGACCTCCCAGAAGCGCGATGTGGTCGGGTAGTTGGGCACACCCTCGAACATCAGGGTGGTGGCGCCGTTGGCCAGGGGGCCGTAGGCGATATAGCTGTGCCCGGTGATCCAGCCGATATCGGCGGTGCACCAGTAGATGTCGCCGTCGTGGTAGTCGAAGACGTACTGGTGGGTCATGGAGGCGTAGAGCAGATAGCCGCCGGTGGTATGGAGCACACCCTTGGGCTTGCCGGTGGAGCCCGAGGTATAGAGGATGAACAGCGGGTCTTCCGAGTCCATGGCCTCAGGCGGGCAGTCGGGCGAGGCGGCCTCGACCAGCTCATGGTACCAGACGTCGCGCTCGTCATGCCAGGCGATATCGCCGCCGGTGCGCTTAACGACCACGGTCTTGCGCACGTGGGGCGCCTTGGCGATGGCCTCGTCGGCGATGGTCTTGAGCGGGATTGGCCGGCCGCCGCGAACCCCCTCATCGGCGGTAATGAGATATTCGGATTCACAGTCATCGAGGCGCCCGGCGATGGATTCTGCCGAAAAGCCGCCGAAGATGATCGAGTGGATGGCGCCGATACGGGCGCAGGCTAGCATGGAGACCGCCAGCTCGGGAATCATAGAGAGATAGATCGTCACCCGGTCGCCCTTTTTGACGCCGATATTCTTGAGACCGTTGGCCAGGCGGCAGACCCGCCCATGCAAGTCGTTGTAGGTGATGTGGGCGCTGTCCGCCGGGTCGTCGCCCTCCCAGATTATGGCGGTCTGGTCGCCCCGGCTGCCTAAGTGCCGGTCAAGGCAGTTGGCGCTGACGTTGAGCTTGGCACCTTCGAACCAGCGAATTTGCACATCGCCCGAATAGGAGGTGTTCTTCACCGTATGCCAGGGTTCGATCCAGTCGAGGCGGCCGGCCTGCTCGGCCCAGAAGCCGTCCGGGTCGTCGATCGAGCGCTGATACATCTCGAGATACGTGGCGTTGTCGCAATGAGCCCGGCTGGCCCACTCGTCCGGTACTGGATAAACCCGTTCTGACATGGTCTAGGCCCCCTGTGTATCGCCTTTAAGTCGTTTGCCCGCGACCACCGCGAGGTTCACGATTATCTGCACAAATCGCAGCTAACGGCAAGCCGCACTGCGCCTTCGTCCGGGGCCCCACGACGCTATTACTGGTTTTATTCCAGCCCCCAATGTTACGGTTGTACCCGGCTTCACCAAAGCAAGGGGGACAACCCATGACCACCTACATCAGCCAGGGCAACTACACCCGCGCAGCGCTTCAGGGCATGCTCGACAAGCCCGAGGACCGCGCCGTCGAAGTGGCGGCCCTTGCCAAGGCGGCGGGCGGCAAGCTGCTCGACTACTACATCACCTTCGGCGAGTACGATTTCCTGGTCATCATGAATAGTGGCAAGGACGAATCGAAATTCATGGGCGCCATCATGGCCGCGGCCGCCGGTGGCGGAATCTGCAATCTCAAGACCACCGTGGCTGTGTCCTCAAAGAAAGCGGTGAAAGCCATGCGCGCCGGAAAACGCATCCAGAAAGGCTTCCGCTCGGCCGGCGGTTAGGGGTCGGCCAACATCACCTGGCCGTCGATCACCTCGATGGCTAGCGCCGTCAGCCGTTGGCCCTTGCACGGGCCGTGGATGCAGACCCCGTCATTGATGCGGAACCGCGCCCAGTGGTTTACGCAGAGGATGTATTTCTTGTCGAGGGTGAGGAACTGGTCGGGCACGGCGTCGAGAATCATGTCCTCGTGAGGGCAGACGTTCTCGTAGCCGTGGACGCCGCTTTCATCGCGGACCACGAAGATTTCCCGGCGCATCGCCCCCGAGCCGAAGCCGAAGCTCTTGGAGCCGGGCACGGCGATGTCGTCGAGACGGCACAGCACGGTGGGGCCTGGGCGATGGTATTCCATGGCCCACGGTCATGCCTGCAATCCACCAACATTGCAACGTGGCATTTAGGGCAAAACATGGTTTGAAATGCGGTGGCCATTGACTTAGAAGTGAGTGGTGATATGTCCGGGTATCAAGTGTTCGAGAGCATCGAAAAATGCACAATCTACCGTTCCGCCTGCCCGGCCGATTTTTCAAGGGCAACCTTCATACCCATTCGACCAATTCCGACGGCGCCTTCGCCCCGGCCGAGGTCATCGACCGCTATCATCGGTCGGGCTACGACTTCCTCATGCTCAGCGACCATTTCTTGGAACGCTACGATTGGCCGGTGACCGATACCCGGGACCTGCGGCGCCCTGATTTCACCACCATCGTCGGCGCCGAGCTCCATGTTTCCAAGATGCGCAACGGCGAGATATGGCATGTGCTGGCGGTCGGCCTGCCGCCCGATTTCGCGGCCCCATCCGAGGACGAGGATATCGTTGCCCTGTCGAGCCGCGCCGCCGACGCCGGCGCCTTCATCGGTCTGGTCCATCCCGAATGGAACGGCATGACTCCCGAGGACGCCAACCTCATCGACCGGGCCCACGCCATCGAGGTCTACAATCACGGCTCCCACGTGGAGAACGACCGCGGCAACGGCTGGGCCTTGTGCGAGGTCCTGCTCAACCAGGGCCGGCGGCTCACCGGCTTCGCCACCGACGACGCCCACCACCTCAACCACGACGCTTTCGGCGGCTGGATTCAAGTGCGGGCCGACAGCCTCGACCCGGATAAGCTACTCGAATCCCTCAAGGCCGGCCGCTACTACTCCAGCCAGGGTCCGGAAATTCATGATGTCCACGTCGACGGCGAGGAGATCGTGGTTGCCTGCTCGCCGGCCTCGGCACTCATCGCACAGGGCCGTGGCTCGCGGGTGGAATACCTCAAGGGCGAGGGCCTGACCGAAGGCCAACTGCCGCTCAAGCGGTTCGAGAACAGCTTCTTCCGCATTACCGTGCGCGACGACCAGGGCCTCAAGGCGTGGTCCAACCCGGTGTGGCTGGATAGCTAGATCTCTTCGCCGAACCGCCGGACCAGCGAAATCAGATGATGGACATCATCTTCGCAATTTTCGTAGTGCAAAAAACACGCCCGCAAGGAAATTAGGCCCTTGACCTTGGTTGTCGGGATATGGGCCTCGCCACTGTCCACGATGGCGTCGGATATTCGCTGGTTTAAGGCATCCAATGCCTCGTTCGACACTGTGGCACCTGACGGCACATAACGGAAATTGACTGTCGAGACTGATGCCGGGGACAGTAATTCCAGGTCGTCGGATTTCTCGACAAGCGCATCCAGAAGCCGTGCCATATTGTTGCAATTGATGACCATTTGGCGCACGCCCTCGCGCCCCAACCGGGCGACGGCGGCCCATGTTTTCAGGGCCCGGTCGCCAAACGTCAACTCGAACATATGCTCACAGGGCCAGGGGATACTGCCTTCTTCCGTGCTGCCGGCGGTCAGGTAGTCCGGCACCAGGGTGTAGGTTTCATGGTTCAGTCGTCGGTCGCGGACAAGCAGGGCGCCACAGTCGTAGGGAACCTGCAGCCACTTGTGCGGGTCAAGGGTGAGCGAGTTAACGCGGCTCAAGCCGCTGGTCATGTCCCTATAGGCCGGATCGAGGCCGACGATGCCGCCGTAGGCGCCATCCACATGGAACCACAGATCGAATTCCTCACAGATATCGGCGATTTCGTTCAGCGGATCGACCGCCCCCACATTGGTGCTGCCGCAGGCCCCGACCACGCAGGCCGGGCGCAGGCCCGCCGCCAGATCGTTTTCGATGCTTTTCCGCAAGGCCTCCGGGCGCATGCGGAATGCTTCGTCAGTCGCTATCCTGCGCAAGTTGCAGGCGCCAATTCCCATCTGCTCGATACAGCGCTGCACCGAACTGTGAGCCTCGGCGGAGGTGTAATAGATCATGGCCGGGCGGCCATTTTGCAGGCCTTCCTCACGAAGGTTCCAGCCATCGCGCTTGGCGGCCCAGTAGCGCGCCACCGTGAGCCCGTTCAAATTGGCAGCGGAGCCGCCGCCCAACAGAATTGCCATGCCGTCCGGCGTGCCGTCGGCATCGAGAAATCCACTTAGGTCCATCAACCACCGGCCCAGACTGTGCATGATGAGGACGCTGGAATGGTCGCCGCCGTCGAGACCGTTGTTGAGCGTGGTAGCCATGGCGTCGCTCAAAATACTGATGGGCGCCGGCGATGTATTGACCCAGCCGTATGATCGTGGGTGGTTGGTCGGCATGGACCACGGCATGACGTTGTCTTCAAGGAACGACAGGATGTCATCCGCCATCATGCCATCCGCGGGCAAGGGCAGGGTCGACAGTTTTCGCCGAACCGGTTCCGGCGGCACCGAGTTGTCCACGGGCTTGGCCGGTCGTTCGGTCAGGTGTTTGACCATGGCGTTGCCGGCGCGGTCAAGCAACGCCGCGAAGTTGCGCCGGTCATCCACATGGGGCGATTTGAATTGACTTCCCAAGTCTCGAACTCCCTAGAGCGGCATCACGGAAGGTGCTCTAAACGTCGGGATTGCCGATGACCCATTTCCACGGCCGGATGTCAACGTGTTCGAACAATCCGGCCTGGGCATAGGGATCGCCTGCGGCCAGGACCTGGGCCGCCGCCAGGTCGGCCGCCTCGACAATCAGCAGGCTGCCAGTCATGCCCTCGCCGTCTTCCCCGGTGTAGGGCCCGGCGACCTGGATGGCGCCGCCGTTGGCCTTGAGAAATTCAATGTGGGCGGGCCGGTTCTCAAGCCTCAGGTCGAGGGAGTCGGGCTTGTCGGTACAGGATATGGCGAACAGCATAGAGAACCTCCGGGTAGCGAGTGATTTGCCGCGCACTCTACGCCAAGGGAACGGCCCGATAAATGCTTTATGGAAGCGCGGCCCACGGCTAGGGTGCGGGCCTTGACGGCGACGTGAATAGGTCCGAACCATGCAGCTTCACACCAGCACCTGGCAGGAAGTCGAAAAATATCTGGAAAGCTCAAGCGGCGTCATCGTGCCCATCGGCTCGACCGAACAGCATGGCCCGACCGGCCTGATTGGCACCGACGCCATCACCGCCGAGGTCATTTCCATCCGGGTCGGCGAGGAGACCGGCGCCATGGTCGGGCCGACCATCTCCATCGGCATGGCCGAGCATCACATGGCCTTCGCCGGCAGCATGACGCTGAGGCCCTCGACCCTGACCAGCCTGATTTGCGACTACATCCATTCCCTGGTGCGCCACGGCTTCGACCGCTTCATGTTCGTCAACGGCCACGGCGGCAATATTCCGACGGTCAACTCGGCGTTCTACGAGGCCTATGCCACGGCGCCATCCAAGCCGGGGGCCAATCGGGCCGAGTTCCGCTGCAAGTTTGTCAACTGGTTCAACGATCGCCAGGTCGCCGCCCTCTGTGACGAACTCTATTATGGGCGCGACGGCGACCACGCCGCCGCCTCCGAGGTCTCGGTCACCCAGTACGTTCATCCCGACGCTATTAAGCAGGCCAAACTCGACCCGCCGATCGCGCCGCGCGGCCGGTTCTACGGCCCCGAAGACTACCGCCGCAAATTCCCCGATGGCCGCATCGGCTCAGACCCGTCCCTGGCCCGGCCGGAACATGGCGAGCGCTTGGTGGCGGTGGCCGGCACGGCGGTCTCCCAGACCTACCGCGCCTTCATGGCCGAGGACTGACCATGGATTTCACCGGCACGAAAATTCTCGTCACCGGCGGCTCGCGGGGAATCGGCCGGGCGGCGGTCGAGGTGTTCAAAGCCGGCGGCGCCCGGGTCGCGGTCAATGGCCGCACGGCTGATTCGACCGCCGCCGGAGTCACCGCCATGGAAAGTAACGGGCTGCTCGCGGAGCCCGGAGATGTCGGCACCGTGGCCGGCTGCGAGGCAGCTGTGAGCGCTGCCATCAATGCTCTCGGCGGCCTCGACTTGCTGGTCAACAGCGCCGGGGTCGGCCATGGCGGACCCATGGAAGACATGACCGAGGTAATCTGGGACGACAGCCTCGACGTCAACCTCAAGGGCACGTTCTTTTGCATCAAGGCCGCCCTGCCGGCGCTCCGGATGAGTGGCGGCAACATCGTCAACGTGGCCTCCGACGCCGGCCTCATGGCGGCCCGGGCCTCATCGTCTACTGCGCCTCCAAGGGCGGCGTGGTTAACATGACCAAGGCCTTCGCACCCCAGGTGCGGGTCAACTGCGTCTGCCCCGGCTATGTGGACACCGACATGGTGCGACGCGACGGCATCGACTCTGCCGCCGACCCGGCCGCCGCCGAACAGGCGCTGCTCGACTACACGCCGCGCGGCCATAGCCTACCTAGCTCACGGCGACACCAAATTGGTCACCGGCGCCGCCCTGCAAATCGACGGCGGCACCACCGCCTGGCGATATTTCCTAGACTGCGCCGCCGCAACCTAGACAGAGAGGAGGTCTCGTGACTCAGGAGGGCATCGAACGAAGGCTTGCCGCCATCCTCAGCGTCGATGTGGTGGGCTATTCGCGCCTCATGGGCGCCGACGAGATCGGTACGCTGAAGCGACTCAAGACGCACCGCGCCGAACTCATGGACCCGGAATTCGAGCGCCATGGCGGGCGTTTGGTCAAGCTCATGGGCGATGGCGCCCTGGTCGAATTCGCCAGCGTGGTCGATGCGGTGGAATGTGCCCGTTCCATAC
>JAYZAP010000329.1:0-2384 GCA_036339655.1 Pseudomonadota bacterium
ACGATTTCGCCGATCGTCGTCAGTTCTGCGTCGGTCATGTCGCCGTCGGTGGCAGAGACCAGAACCATCGTGTAAATCAACGCGGTATGATGAGCGACCATCGGAACCTCGAACCAAACTTGGAAAGACAGGGGCACGAAGACGGCTTTGTACACCTGACCCCGGCGGAATCACAGCCGATTATGGGGCCAGGAATTCGCCGGTCTCGGCGACCGCTTCAGCGAGCCCCACGCGCGTGGCCTCGACGCCTTCGGGAAAGGCGCCAAGCAACCGCGACGGCAGGGCACCGTCGAGCCTGACGAAGATGCCCCGGTCGTCGCCACGGCGGACCAGCCGGCCGAAGGCCTGGCGCAGCTTGAGCCGCGTCAGCATGTCGTCGTAGCCCTTGCCGGTATAAGCGGCGCGCCGCGCCCGGTGCAGCAGGTCGGGGCGTGGCCACGGCACCCGGTCGAAGACGATAAGACGCAGTGACCGGCCGGGCACGTCGACGCCGTCGCGCACCGCGTCGGTGCCGAGCAGGCAGGCGTCCTCCTCGGCCCGGAAGATGTCCACCAGGGTCGGGGTATCGAGAGCGTCCACATGCTGGCCGTAAAGCGTCAGGCCGGCGTCTTCCAGGGGGCCGGCGATGCGGCCGTGGACGGCGCGCAGCCGGGCGATGGCGGTGAACAGCCCGAGCGCCCCGCCTCCGGCGGCGAGAAACAGCTCGCGGTAGGCGGCGGCGACCTGATCCGGATTGTCGCGGCGCACGTCGGTGACCACCAGCACCCGGGTCTGGGCGCCATAATCGAACGGTGACGGCACCTCGGCGCGCAATGCCGGGGACGGCAAATGGACCGCCCCGGTGCGGGTCTCGGCGACCGACCAATCAGCCTCGCCATCGCCGGTGCCATCGCGGAGCGTTGCCGAGGTCAGCAGTACGCCATGGGCTGGCTGTACCACGTATGTGGCGAACGGCAGGGTCGGATCTATCCAGTGGCGGCGCATGCCGACATCGACCTCGCGGCCGTCTATGCGCTCGACCGCGAACCAGTCGACGAACTCGGCCGGGGTTTCGCCTTTCAACTCGATGAGCATCTGGCGCCAGCCGCCGAGGGTCAGCCCGCCGCGCCGGGCAATGCCCTGGCACAAGGCCTCGATACGCAGCCGGGTCGCGGTATCCAGGTCGGCGGCGTCATCAACCATACGCTTGGCGAGACGCTCGGCGAGGGCGAGCAAGGGCAGGGCGAGGCGATCGAGGGCGCCGTCGAGGGCCGCCGCCGCCGTCAGCACGGCGTCGTCGACCGGGGCGACGGCGCATTCCAGGCCATAGCCGTTGTCGCGGTCGCCGGCGCGGGTCAGGACTTGGGCTCGCAACGCGGCGAGAAAGGCTTCCGCCGGCCCCTGGGCCTGGCCGCTGGCAAGCCGCTGTTGCCAGCCCGAACCTGGAAGGGCGCGCGCTGCCCGCAGGATGGCGTCGACCAGGACGGGGTCGTCGTCATCGTCGATAAGGTCCTCGACCCGGCTTTTGATGCCTCGGGCGCGGCTGCGGGCGCCGCTGGACTCCGCCCCTAGTAGCCAGCGCCGCAGCTCCGACGCCTCCTGGCCCGAAAGATGCGAGGCGAAGGCGCCGTCGGCGGCGTTGAATACGTGATGGCCTTCGTCGAACACATAGCGCGGCGGCAGGTTGGGGTCTTCGTCGCCACCCAGGGTGGCATGCATGGCCGACATGGTCATCACCAGGGCGTGGTTGGCGATGACTATGTCGGCCCGGCGCGCCTGGCGGATGCCGCGCTCGATGAAGCACTTTTTGTAGTGCGGACAGGCTGCGTAGATGCATTCGCCGCGCCGGTCGGTCAGGCCCAAGGTGCGGCCGCGGCCCGCAAGGCCGGTCAGCCAGGCGGGAAAATCGCCACCCACCATGTCGCCGTCGCGGCTGCACCGCAGCCAGCGCGCCAGCAAGCCCAACGCCACAGCATCGCCCGTGCGCCCGGCCATTGCCCGTGCCGCGTCTTCGAAATTCAGCAGGCAGAGATAGTTCTCGCGGCCCTTGCGCACCACCACTTTGCGCGCTTTTTGCACCGGGTTGGGGTAGAGCACGTCGAGTTCCTGGTCGATTTGCCGCTGCAGGTTCTTGGTGAAGGTCGAAAGCCACACCGGCCCCTGGTTCTTCTCGGCCCACAGGCTGGCCGGGGCGATGTAGCCCAGGGTCTTGCCGATGCCGGTGCCGGCCTCGGCCAGCACCACGGTCGCCTGGCCGGCCTCTTCCCGGGGTTGGAAGGCGGCGCTGGCGGCCGAGGCGTAGTCGGCCTGTTGCGGCCGTGGTTCGGCCTCGCTGCCGAGCAGCGCCGTCAGGCGGGCGCGGGCCTCGGACGCCTCAACACCGAGGCTCGACGGGTCGCCCTGAG
>JAYZAP010000330.1:0-2959 GCA_036339655.1 Pseudomonadota bacterium
CGGGTCGACCGTGCCGCGCAGCACCGGCAGGGTGATCAGATGGTCGCCGCCGGCGGCCACGGGCCAGGCGCCCGCGGCGGCGCTCTTGGCACAGTAGTCGGTCATCATGTCGACGCTGGCCTCGTGGTCGAACGAGTTGACCGGCGAGTCGCCGATGTCGGCGATGCGGCAGGCGGCGAACGGCGAGGCGCCGGTCGCCATGTTGGTGCCGCGAATGTTGATCGACATCTGGCGGATTTGGCTGGGGCCGTGGCGGGCGCCGTCGCGGGCGATGGTGCCGCCGTCGTAGGGCAAGCCGAACAGGGCGATGTCGAGGCCCTCGGCACCGGTCTGGCGATGGGCCCGCAACAGGGTGTCGGGATAGGTGAACGGCGCGATGGTTTCGCTGCCGACCGGCTTCAGGGGCTCGTTGGCCATACTTGCTTCTCCAATAGGGTCAAGGTGTAGCCCGGCCGCCCGAGGCGTCGACGATAGTTCCGGTCACGTAGGAGGCCTCGTCCGAGAGCAGCCACAGGATTGGGTTGGCTATTTCACGGACCTCGCCGATACGGCCCATAGGCATAGTCTTGACCACCTGGTCGAGCCATGACGGGTCGGTGGCGCGCACATGCTCGATCATCTCGGTCTCGGTAACGCCCGGGCGTACGGCGTTGACGCGAATGCCGGCGTCGCCGACTTCCCGGGCCAGGCCCGTGGTGATGGTGTCGACCGCGCTTTTCGACGCGGCGTAGTCGATGAAGGCGTTGACGCCGCCGGTACGAGACGCTGCCGAGGATACGTTGACGATCGAGCCGCCGGCGCCGCCGTGCTTGGTCGACATGCGCCGCACCGCCGCCTGGGCACAGTAGAACAGGCCGAATACATTGACTTCGAAGGTCGCCACCAGGTTTTCCGGCAGGCAATTCTCGAACGGACCCTGACTGCGCCCGATGCCGGCATTGTTGACCAGGCCATGGAGGCGGCCGAACGCGTCATCGACTGTGGCGAACAGGCGCTCGACGTCCTCGGGCTTGGAAACATCGGCCTGAATGGCCACGGCGCGCTGGCCATGGCCGCGAATCTCGGCGGCGACGGCCTCGGCCTTGTCCCGGTTGCCGGCGTAGTTGACCGCCACGTCCCAGCCGCGCTCGCCGGCGCATAGCGCGACGTCGCGGCCAATTCCCCGGCTTGCGCCGGTCACCAGCAGAGTCTTGGTCATGTCAATCCTTGTAGCCGTGGTAGTTGTAGCCATGGGAGAACCCCGTCATGGGGCACGGTTGCTCGACGCCATCGACCAGAATCCGGTCCATAAACTCGTTGGCGAAACTGACCAGGCCCTTTACGGGCGATGCTTCGCGAACCGGGTCGGCGTAATACCAGACGACGTTCTCATGGCGTTTGCCCTTCACCGTCAGGTGGTAGTACCGGGCTTCCCCTTTGTAGGGGCATTGGGTCTTCCAGTCGCTGTCGGTCATAAGGTCGCGGCGAACATCTTTCAGGGGTAGGTAATAGCGGGTCGGGTTACCGGTTTCGAAGAGAAAGATGCCGGTGCTGGAATCCGCCACCTCTACGCCGTTGAGGAAGACCTGGACTCGCCGGCTCGATGGCAGGCAGTCGACCCGGCGCAGGGGGTCGCGGGCATGAACGAAAATTTCCTCGTCTTCTTCGTACCAATGGTCGACGTCGTGGAAGTAGAACGAGACATAATCGGCGATGTCCGGGCAGCCCTCGACCGGTTCCGGGTAATGCCATACCACATTGTCGTAGTCGCCATTCCGGTCCTTGAGCGAGTAATGGACGGCGTCGCCTTTGTACGGGCAATGGGTTGTGTAATTGCTCAACGCGAAGCGGCCCATGGCGACGTCATCGATCGGGAAGTAGTAGATCGGAATGTGATCGGATTCAAAAATGATCAATCCCCGGGTGGTGTCCGCGATGGTTTCGCCGGCCGCCTTCACGCGTAGGCGTTTCGGCGCGGGCATGGTGCAAACTACGTACCCCGGCTCGAAGTCGTACTGGGTGAAGCTGTCGAAGACATCGAGAACGAGACCGCGTCCGCGCAGATGAGGTTCGCGTGCCATTGGACCGGCCCTAGCGCCCCTGCCACACCGGGTCGCGGCCCTCGGCAAAGGCGCGGGGGCCTTCCTTGGCGTCTTCCGAGGCGTGAACCGCGTCGTAGGCCGCCACGTTGCCGCCGCGTAGATGGGCGTAGGCGTCCTCGACGGTGTACGGTTCGGCGGCGTTGATCGCCGCCTTGGTACCCTGGAGCGACAGCGGCGCGCAGTGGCAGACCTGTTCGGCGAGCTCCCGTGCCGTGTCCATCAGGTCGGCCATGGGTGCGACCCGGTTGACCAGACCCCAGCGCAGGGCCTCCTGGGCGTCCATGCGCCGGCCGGTCAAGAGCATTTCGTTGGCGATGGCCCGGGGAAGGCGCCGCGGCAGGCGGATCAGGCCGCCGCCGCTGGCCATGATGCCGAGAGTGGCCTCGGGCAGCATGAACAGGGCATGATCGGCGGCGACGATCATGTCGGCGGCCAGGGCGAGCTCGAAACCGCCGCCGGCGGCATAGCCGTTGACCGCGGCGATGACCGGCTTGTTGAGCGACCACAGCTCGGTCAGGCCGGCGAAACCGCCCTCGATCTCAGCGTCGTCGGCCTCCTCGCCGGCGGCCGCCGCCTTGAGGTCCCAGCCGGCCGAGAAAAACTTCTCGCCGCCGCCGGTCAGGATCGCCACCTGTGCCTCGTAGTCGTCGCGAAAAGCGACGAAGGCGTCGGACAGCGCCCGGCTCGCCGCCTGGCTGATGGCGTTGGCCTTGGGCCGGTCGAAGACCATCTCCCACAGCGGCCCCTTCCGTTCGATCCTGACGATATCACTCATGGCGTTCTCCTTGATATATTTGTCGTTGACGTTAGTCATCGGGGCTCGCCATGACAAGCTGGCTAATGGCCCCGGCTGTGGTATTTAGCTGTCTGCAGTAGTC
>JAYZAP010000331.1:0-2193 GCA_036339655.1 Pseudomonadota bacterium
CCCGGCCGCCAACCGCGGTACCACCCACATCAGCGTGGTCGACAACGCCGGCGATGCGGCGGCACTCAGCGTCTCCAACGGCGAGGGCTCGGCCTATATTCCGACGGGCACCGGCATCATGCTCAACAACATGCTCGGCGAGGAGGACGTCAATCCCCAGGGCTTCCACCGCCGGCCCACTGACCGGCGCATGGCCTCGATGATGGCGCCGACCCTGGTGTTCTCGCCCCATGGCCGGACCCTGGCGCTGGGCAGCGGCGGCTCCAACCGCATTCGCACGGCCATGGTGCAGGTGCTGAGCGCCCTGCTCGATTTCGAGCGGCCCCTCCATGAGGCAGTGGCGGCGCCGCGCATTCACTTGGAGGGCGACCTGCTGAGCATCGAGCCGGGCTTTGAGCCGGCGGCCCTCAAACCTCTGCTTGAAGAACACCCGAACCACGAGCTCTTCCCCGCCCCAAACATGTTCTTCGGTGGCACCCACATCGCCGCCGGCGGTCCTGGCGGCCTCGCCGGCGCCGGCGATCCCCGCCGCGGCGGCGTCTCAGTCATCGCCTAGCCCAATTATGGGGACAGTATACTTAATTAGATAAATATACCGTCCCCATAATTATTTTTGGTGGTTGCTGCGGTGGTAGTCGGCGCCGTTGTCGATGTCGTCGAGCTGGTCGGTGAAGCCGACGCGCATACGGGATCCCAAATTGGCCAGGGTGTCGGCCAGGGCGTGCTCGCTCGACCAGCGCACGGCCTGGAACAGGTCTCGGGGCAGCGGCCGCTGGCGGACGCCGATGAGCCAGAATCCGCCGTCGGGCGAAGGACCGAACACCATGTCGTGATCGCCAAACGCGCGAAAGGCGCGGTCCACATGGTCAGCTGTGAGGTCGGGGATATCACTGCCGATGATTACCACCGGACCGCTTGGCAGGTCTCGGAACGTCCGCGCCATGCGCGCACCCAGGTCGCCAGCGCCTTGTGGCCGGCGCGGTAGATTGCCGGGCCAAACCCGATTGTCGTTGAGGGCGCCATCGGGCGTCACTGCCAACCGGCAGGTCCAGCGCGGGTCGCGGCCAATCCGGCGAATCAGGTCCCTGGTGGATTGACGGTAGAAGCGCCAGGCCGCCACGGCGCCGATATCGGCGGCGAGGCGGGTCTTCACCGCGCCCAGGCGTGGCGCCTTGACGAAGACCACCAGGTGGCGCCCCCGGTTCACTCACCCCTCACTCGTAAAGACGCAGCAGGCGGTGCGGCGGCAACCCGAGGAAATACAGGCCGAGGCACAGCGCGTTGCGCGCCGGCCGCCGGATATAGCCGCCGCGCCGGTAGCGCGCCGCCGAGGTCACCGCGTCGGCGTCAAGGGTGATCAATCGATGGCGGCCGATACGGCGCACGAAATCGACGTCTTCCATGAGCGGCACGGGGTCGAAGCCACCGAGGGACTGGTAGAAATCGCGGCCAATCAACAGACCCTGGTCGCCGTAGGGCAATCCCAGGAGCCGACACCGCCAGCGCACCACCGCTTCGAGCCGGCGCGCGGCGGGCGCCTCGTCGTCAAGCGCATAGCGAAAGACGGCGGCACGGTGGTCAGCGCCGGTTGTCGCCACGAAATTCCGCACGGCATCGGCCCAGCCGGACCCCGGCCGGGTGTCGGCATGGAGGAACAACAGCCAGTCGCCATTGGCCACATTGGCGCCGGCCGCCAACTGGGTGCCGCGCCCGGCCGCCGAGCGGATAACCCGGGCACCGCCACGCTCCGCCATGTACACCGTGTTGTCGGCCGAGCCGCCATCGGCGACGATGACCTCGCCGACCAACCCGCCGCTACCGCCCAGACATTCGAGCGTGCGGCCAAGGCGGTCGCCGGCGTCAAGAGTCGGTATGACGACGCTGAGCATGGCCCGACTATAGCACCACCAACAGCCAATTAGCCCGCCACCACTCAGCCCTGGGGCAATACGGTCTCCACCAGGTTGACCCAGTAGCTCGCGCCGGTCGCCAGGATATCGTCGTTGAAGTCGTAGTTGGGGCTGTGGCACATGGGGTGGGCCTCGCCCTCGCCATTGCCGATGAAGACATAGCAGCCCGGCACCGCCTCGAGCATGTAGGCAAAATCCTCGCTGCCCATCAACGGCGGGAAATTGTGCAGCACGTTGTCGGCCCCGACCGTGGCGGCGGCGGCGCGGACGGCGATGTCGCTCT
>JAYZAP010000332.1:0-5581 GCA_036339655.1 Pseudomonadota bacterium
CTGACCACGGCGCGTCTCGCTGGCGAGCAGGGCCGCGAGGTTTTCGCCGTGCCGGGCTCGCCGCTCGACCCGTGTTGCGCCGGCACCAACGACCTGATTCTCCAGGGCGCGGTGCTGACCGAAGGCGCCGGCGACGTGACCGCGGCCCTCGAAGGCGTGTTGTCCCGGCCTCTGTCCGAAGACCGTATCGGCGACGAAATCAGCGCCTCGCCGCGGCCCCCAGCCGACGAGTCAGAACTCGAAAAGGCTCGCACGGAAATCGTCAAGCGGCTCGGCCCGACACCGGTCGAGGTTGACGAATTGGTCCGGCAGTGCCAAGTATCGGCGTCGGTGGCGCTGACCGTATTGCTTGAACTCGAACTCGCCGGACGACTCGACCGCCACCCCGGAAATAAATTTTCAATTCATTCTGAAGAGTGTTAAAGAGCGTTCCCTCGAATTTCTAGTAAGTCTCGGAGAGCGTATTTTATGAGCGAAAGCGTCGTTGTCGTTGAGTCGCCGGCCAAGGCGAAGACTCTCGAACGCTATCTTGGCGCCGGTTTTACGGTGCTGGCGAGCTATGGTCATGTGCGTGACCTGCCGGCCAAGGACGGCTCGGTTCGGCCCGACGAAGACTTCGCCATGACCTATCAAGTCGAGGACCGCGCCGCCAAACACGTGGCAGCCATCGCCAAGGCGGTCAAGGGCGCCGACAACCTCTATCTCGCCACCGACCCGGACCGCGAGGGCGAAGCCATCTCGTGGCATGTAGCCCAGGCGCTCCACGAGCGGCGTAGTCTTGACGGGGTCAACGTCAAGCGCGTCGCCTTCCACGAAATCACCAAGACCGCTGTCATTGAGGCCATGCGCCATCCCCGCGACCTGGACATGGACCTTATCAACGCCCAGCAGGCGCGCCGGGCGCTCGACTATCTGGTCGGCTTCACCTTGTCGCCAGTGCTGTGGCGCAAGCTGCCGGGTAGCCGCTCGGCCGGACGGGTGCAGTCGGTGGCGCTGAGACTGGTGTGCCAGCGCGAGACCAAAATCGAGGTATTCCGGCCGCGCGAGTACTGGACCGTCGAGGCCGACTTCACTAATCCCGCCGGCGACGGCTTCACCGCGCGGCTGACCCATCTCAACGGCGCCAAGCTCGACAAGTACGACCTCGGCGACGAGGCCAAGGCGCGGGTGGCGGCCGACGCCATCCTGTCGCGCGGCTTCTCTGTCGGCGCGGTCGAGGCCAAACAGACCCGGCGCAACCCGGCGCCGCCATTCACCACTTCGACCCTGCAACAGGAAGCAGCGCGCAAGCTCGGCTTCAGCGCCAAACACACCATGCAGGTCGCCCAGCGGCTCTACGAAGGCACCAACCTGGGCGGCGAGATGATCGGCCTCATCACCTATATGCGGACCGACAGCGTCAATCTCGCCAACGAGGCAGTGGCGTCATGCCGGTCGATAATTTTGCAAAGCTTTGGCGCGCCTTACCTGCCTGACCAGCCGCGCGCCTACCGCTCACCGTCGAAGAACGCCCAGGAGGCCCACGAGGCAATCCGCCCCACCGCCTTCGACCGCAAGCCCACCGATGTCGCCAACTTCATCGAGAACGACCAGCGCCGGCTCTACGAGCTAATTTGGAAGCGGGCCATGGCAAGCCAGATGGAAAGCGCCCGGATAGACCGGGTCGCCGTCGACATTGCGGCGCCGGACGGTCAGGTCACATTGCGGGCCACCGGCTCACAAATCGCTTTCGACGGCTTCCTCAAGCTCTACCGCGAGGGCCGCGACGACAATGGCGGCGCCAGCGCCCCGGACGACGACGAAAACCGCATGCTGCCGGCCCTTGCCCAAGGCGACGCCCTGACCCGCGGCGAGGTCCGACCGGACCAGCATTTCACCGAACCGCCGCCACGCTTCACCGAGGCGACCTTGGTCAAACGACTAGAAGAACTTGGCATTGGCCGGCCGTCGACCTACGCCAGCATTCTTTCGGTGCTCCAGGACCGCGACTATGTGCGTCTAGAGAAAAAGCGGTTCTTCCCCGAGGACCGCGGCCGCTTGGTCACCGCCTTCCTTGAGAGCTTCTTCGGGCGGTATGTGGAGTACGACTTCACCGCCAACCTGGAAAACCAGCTCGACGAAATTTCCAATGGCCGGGTCGTCTGGAAAGCGGTGCTGCGAGAGTTCTGGGGCGCTTTCATCGCCAAGGTCGACGAGACTAAGGAACTCCGGGTATCCGACGTATTAACCGCTCTCGACGAAGTCATGGGACCCCACATCTTCGCTGACGACGACTCCGGCAACGACCCGCGCGCCTGCCCGACCTGCGACGGCGGCCGGCTCAACCTCAAGCTCGGCAAGTTCGGCGCCTTCATCGGCTGCGCCAACTACCCGGACTGCCGCTACACCCGCCCGTTCGACGGTGATGGCGCCAATGGCGCCGACGCTGGCCCTATCGTCCTGGGCGAAGACCCAGCGACCAATCTGGCGGTGACGGTTCGCAAGGGGCCATACGGTCACTACGTGCAGCTCGGTGAGCAGACCGATGATGGCAAGCCTAAGCGGGTCTCCCTGACCGAGAGTACTGACCCCCAGTCAATCGACCTGGAGGCCGCCCTGGGTATGCTGGCCCTGCCCCGCGACCTGGGCGTCCATCCCGAGACCGGCGAGCTGATTATCGCCGGCATCGGCCGCTTCGGCCCCTATCTCAAGCAGGGTAAAGCTTTTATCTCTTTGCCCAAGGACGACGAGGTGCTGACCGTCGGGCTAAACCGGGCGGTGGTGCTAATTGCCGAGCACAAGGAAAAGGGACCGCGACGAGGCGCCGCCGCGGCGCTGCGTGAAATTGGCAACCATCCACGCGACGGCGAACCGGTCAAGGTAATGGACGGGCGTTTCGGCCCCTATCTCAATCATGCCGGACTCAACGCGCCGCTGCCCAACGATACCACGCCCGAAGCCATCACCATGGAAGCGGCGGTGGCCCAGCTCGATGAACGTGGCAAGGCGCCCAAGGGCCGGCGCCAAGCGGCTGGCAGAAAGAAGTCGACTGCCAAGAAGAAACCAGCCGCCAAGACAAAGAAGACCGCGGCGAAGAAGAAGCCGGCCGCCAAGAAGTCCGGTGACGCCCCAACCGCCGGTGGCTAAGAAGAGACCGCCGGCGCCCAAACCGGCGCCTCTGCCGAGCCGCCAAGACCTCCTCGCCTATATCGAAGAAAACCCCGGCGCCGCCAGCAAACGTGACGTTTCGCGAGCCTTCGGCATCAAGGGCGACCGGCGCAAGGCGCTCAAGGACCTGATTAGGGAGCTTGAGGCCGAAGGCTTGATCCAGCGTGGCCGACGCCGCCGCCTCACCGCCGCCAGCCAACTGCCCGAGGTCACCTTGGTCGATATCCGCGCCCTCGACGATGACGGCGACCCCCTGGCGCGGCCGGTCGACTGGCGCGGCGACGGCGCGGCGCCGGCCATCGTCATGCTGCCCGAGCGCGGTCCCCGCGGCGTGCTCGGCGTCGGAGACCGGGTGCTCGCCCGGCTCAAGCGGATCGCCCCAGGTCAGTACGAAGGCCGCACCATGAAGCGCATCCCACGTCCGCCGGACCGGGTGCTTGGGGTCTATGAGAAAGTCGGCGGCGACGGCCGCATCGTGCCCACGGACCGTCGCGCCAAGTCGGAATTCCTTGTCGACGACGACGGCGGCGCCCAGCCCGGCGAGCTGGTGCTAGCCGAGACCACGTCGGGCCACCGCATGGGCCTGCCCCGGGCGCGCATCACCGAACGCCTGGGAGCCACCATGGCGGAACCCCGCGCCTTCAGCCTGATCGCCATCCACGGCAACCGTATCCCGGTCAATTTCCCCACCGACGCCATCGCTGAGGCGGAAGCAGCGACGCCGGTTACGACAATCAAAGGCCGCGAGGATTTACGCCGGGTGCCCCTGATCACCATCGACGGTGCCGACGCCCGCGACTTCGATGATGCGGTGTGGGCCGAGCTTGACCCGGACCACGAGGGCGGCTGGCACGCGGTGGTGGCCATCGCCGATGTCGCCCACTACGTGACCACTGACCAGCCCCTCGACCGCGCGGCGCGGGAACGCGGCAACTCGGTCTACTTCCCGGATAGGGTGGTGCCCATGCTGCCCGAGGCCCTGTCCAACAACCTGTGTTCCCTGGTACCGCACCAGCCCCGGCCCTGCCTGGCGGTCCATATGTGGATCGGCGACGACGGCAAGCTGCACCGTCACCGCTTCCTGCGCGGCCTCATGCGCTCGGCCGCGCGGCTGACCTACGAGCAGGTCCAGAGCGCACGGGACGGCTATCCGGACGACACCACCGGGCCGCTGACCGAGACCATCATCGCGCCGCTCTACGGCGTCTTCGAGGCGCTCAACCGGGGACGCAAGGCGCGTGGCGCCATCGATCTCGACCTGCCCGAGCGCAAGGTGGTGCTCGGCGATGACGGCCGGGTGGCGGCGGTATCGCCGCGTCCCCGCCTGGATGCCCACCGGCTCGTCGAAGAGTTGATGATTACCGCCAACGTGGCCGCCGCTGAAACCCTGGAGCAACGGCAAACCGCAGCCATGTACCGTATCCACGACGAGCCGGCGGCTGAGAAGATTTCCGACCTGCGGGACTTCCTCAAGGGCTACGGCCTCAAGCTGGCGGCGGGCCAGCATCCCCGGCCGATCCACTTCAATCGGCTGATCGAACAAGTCGCCGGCAAGCCCCACGCCCCGGCGGTCAACACCGCCGTCCTGCGCAGCCAGGCCAAGGCCGAGTACAGCCCCGAAAACGTCGGCCATTTCGGCCTCAGCCTGCGCCGCTACAGCCATTTCACCTCGCCGATCCGGCGCTATGCGGACCTGCTGGTCCACCGCGCCCTGATCCGTGCCTTGGAATTGGGCAAGGACGGCCTGCCCGATGGCGCCGATGCGGATTTCGTTACCTTGGGCGAGCATATTTCCATGACCGAACGGCGCGCCCAGAACGCCGAGCGCGACGCTCTTGACCGCTACGTCACCGCCTTTCTTGAGGGCCGGGTCGGCGCCACCTTCCCCGGACGTATCTCCGGGGTTAGCCGCTTCGGCCTGTTCGTCACCCTGGATGAGACCGGGGCCGACGGTATCATTCCCCGGCGCCGCCTCGACCGCGACGCCACCGTCGACGAGGCCGGCTTCGAGATGACCGCACCCGGCTGGGTGATCCGTCTCGGCGACGCCGTCGAGGTCCGCCTGCGCGAGGCCAACCCGACCACCGGCGGACTGGTCTTCGAACTGCTGTCGGGCGGAACCGAAACCACGGTCAAGCGGAAGCGCAGGGCAAAGAAGCCGCCGGCGCGGCGACGCAAAAAACGCAACTAGGGATGCTTTCAGCGCCGGTACACCACCTCGCATCGTTCGAGCAATGCCTGGTCAGTAGAAAAATCGACGTGGCGCTTGGCGATGCCCTTGGCAGCATCGGGACGGTAGCTGGTCATGGCGCCGCCGCCGACCTGCCGATGCCGTTCATCAAGCCCGGCGTAGACTGCCTTGAGATTGCCTTCCGAATGGTCAAACGCGTCAAAGCATGTTCCGTACTTGTCGTTAATGGCGCGGGTGACCCGC
>JAYZAP010000333.1:0-4734 GCA_036339655.1 Pseudomonadota bacterium
AACCTCAAGCCGGGCACCAGCGACATCACTTTCTGTGACCAGGTTGACGCCTATTGCGGCTATCTCCGCGACCACGGGCTGGTGGTTGCGAACCGCGTTACCCGGCGCAAACTGGGCCTGGGGCCGAAAGAACTGCCCTAGTTCTACATCACGGTCGAGGTCGAGAACCTGGCCCAGCTCGATTCCGCGTTCCACCGTGTCGCGAGCCGCTCGGGCGTGGTCGAAGACCTCCACCACCACGTCAATTCCCTGGTCTGCGACGCCATATTCGACCTCTACCGCGACTTCCCGGACGCGGTGCGCGAAACTGGCGAAGAAAAATTTTTTAAAGGAAACGCCCGGCGATCAGCCGTCAGCCAAGAGCTGAAAGCTGATCACTGCCAGCCCTATCAAGCTGCCGCGCAGCGTTTGGCGATGAGGCCAATGATTTCCGTGGCGGCGGCTGGGATGTTGGTGCCGGGACCAAACACTGCGGCGACGCCGGCGGTGTGAAGCTCATCGTGGTCCTGGGGCGGGATGACGCCGCCGCAGATGACCAGGATGCCCTCGCCGTCCTCGGTCTTTAGCGCCCGGACCAATTCGGGCACCAGGGTGCGGTGGGCGCCGGCCTGGGTCGAGACGCCGATCACATGGACGTCGTTTTCCACCGCCTGGCGGGCGGCCTCGGCGGGGGTCTGGAACAGCGGGCCAAGGTCGACGTCAAAGCCGATGTCGGCGAAAGCGGTGGCGATCACTTTGGCGCCCCGGTCATGGCCATCCTGGCCCAGCTTGACCACCAGCATGCGCGGCCGCCGGCCTTCTTCGCGAGCGAACCGGGCGGTCTCGGCCTGGATCCGGTCAAACGCCTCGTCGCCGTCGTAGGCGGCGCCGTAGACCCCGGTGATGGTGCGGATTTGCGGGCGGTAGCGGCCGAAGGTGCCTTCCATGGCTCGGGTGGTTTCGCCGACCGTGGCCCGCGCCCGGCTGGCGTCGATGGCCAGGGCCAGCAAGTTGCCCTCGCCGCTTTCCGCCGCCTCGGCCAGAGCCGCCAGAGCCCGCTGGCAGGCGGTTTCGTCGCGGCCCTGGCGGACCGCTTCGAGGCGGGCGATCTGGGCCTCGCGGACGGCACGGTTGTCGATGCTGCGAAGCGGGATGTCGTGGGCTTCGTCGGTCTGGTATTTATTGACCCCGACGATGACCTCCTCGCCCCGGTCGATGCGGGCCTGACGCCGGGCCGCGCTTTCCTCGATGCGCAGCTTGGGCATGCCGGTCTCGATGGCCGCAGCCATGCCGCCGAGATCCTCGACCTCATTGATCAGTTTTTCCGCCTCGGCCGCCAAGCTGGCGGTCAGGTGCTCGACGTAATAGCTGCCGGCCAGGGGGTCGACCACCCGGGTCACGCCGGTCTCCTCGGCGAGGATCAACTGGGTGTTGCGGGCGATCCGGGCGGCCCTGTCACTGGGTAGGGCCAGGGCCTCGTCGAAGCCGTTGGTGTGGAGGCTCTGGGTGCCGCCGAGCACCGCCGCCATGGCCTCATAGGCGGTGCGCACCACGTTGTTGTTGGGGTCCTGCTCGGTCAGTGACACACCAGAGGTCTGGCAATGGGTGCGCAGCGCCAAGGACTTTGGGTTTTTGGGCTCGAATTGGCCGATCATGCGCGCCCACAACAGCCGCGCGGCGCGCAGCTTGGCGACCTCCATGAAGAAGTCCATGCCGATGCAGAAGAAGAACGACAGCCGCGGCGCGAAGTCGTCGATGGCCAGGCCGCGATCGAGCGCCGCGCGCACATAGGCGAGGCCGTCGGCCAAGGTGAAGGCGAGTTCCTGGACCGCGTTGGCCCCGGCCTCCTGCATGTGGTAGCCGGAAATCGAGATCGAGTTGAAGCGCGGCATGTGGCGTGCCGTGTGCTCGATGATGTCGGCGACGATGCGCATGGAGGCGGCCGGCGGATAGATGTAGGTGTTGCGAACCATGAACTCCTTGAGGATGTCGTTCTGGATGGTGCCGGCGAGCTTATCCTGGCTCATGCCCTGTTCCTCGGCGGTGACGATATAGCCGGCCAGGACCGGCAGCACGGCGCCGTTCATGGTCATGGAGACGGTCATCTCGTCGAGCGGGATGTCGTCGAACAGCACCTTCATGTCCTCGACGGAATCGATGGCGACGCCGGCCATGCCGACATCGGCCACCGCCACCGGGTCGTCGGAGTCGTAGCCCCGGTGGGTCGCCAGGTCGAACGCCACCGACAGTCCCTTCTGGCCCCCGGCCAAAGCCTGGCGGTAGAACGCATTGGAGTCCTCGGCGGTGGAGAAGCCGGCGTATTGGCGGATGGTCCACGGCCGGTTGGCGTACATGGTGGCCCTTGGACCCCGCACATAGGGCGCCAGACCCGGCAGGCCGCCGAGATGGTCGAGCCCTTCCAGGTCTTCCGCCGTGTAAAGCGGCTTGACCGCGATACCCTCGGGAGTCTCGTGAACCAGGGAGTCCGCCGCCGCGCCCTTCAGTTCCCGCGCCGCCGCCTCTTCCCAGTCCTTAAGCGTCTTTTCATCCATACCACCCATCGCCAATTCCTATCTCGCACTTGCGAGATGGATTATGGCGAAGGGTGCCGGAAGCGTCAATTCGGGGGCCGCCTCTATCTGAAATTCCGTGACGGCGCGGCGAGGACCGGGTTGGGAATGATCGGCATGGCCGGGATATCGGGTTCGGTGAGGGCCCGGAGTTCAGGGGTGCGGTCTTCCAGGTGCTGGGCGATGAGGTGGATGACCAGGCCCTCGCGCTCGACCCGGCCGCTGGCGCCGAGCAGCACAGCGGCGAGCAGGGCCCGGCGGTGGCGCTCGAACACCGGCGGGCGGACCACCAGGTTGATCACCCCGGTCTCGTCCTCGAGGGTGACGAAGATGATGCCCTTGGCGGTCGACGGGCGCTGGCGGATGGTCACCAGCCCGGCCACGGTGACCCGGGCGCCGGGATCAACGCGGGCAAGATCGGCCGCCACGGTCACCCCCTCGGCCGCGAGCTCGTCGCGCAGGAAGGCCACCGGGTGGCGCTTGAGGGACAACCGGGTGGTGGCGTAGTCCTCGGCCACGTGCTCGCCCAGGCCCATGGTTGGCAGACGTATTTTCGCGACAGGGGACGGCACCGCCCCCGATTGTGATACAGGCGGCGGCGCAACCGCAAACAAAGGCAGCGGGTCGCCGTCCAGGCCCTTGACCGCCCAGGCGGCTTGGCGCCTATCCAGGCCGAGGGAGCGGAAGCCATCGGCCCGGGCGAGCCGTTCGAGCACCGGGCGGCCGAGACTGGCGCGGCGCGCCAGGGCCGCCACGTCGCCGTAGCCGGTACCGCGGGCGGCCATCAGCCGCTCGCCATGGGCCTTCTTGAGGTCCTTGATCTGGCGCAGGCCGAGACGCAGGGCTACCTCGCCCGTATCGTCGCCCGCTTCCAGGGTGCAGTCCCAATCGCTGTGGTTGACGTCGACCGGACGCACGGGGACGCCGTGATCGCGGGCATCGCGCACCAGTTGGGCCGGGGCGTAGAAACCCATGGGCTGGCTGTTGAGCAGGGCGCAGGTGAAGGCCGCCGGGTAGTGGCATTTGAGCCAGGCCGAAACGTAGACCAGCAGGGCGAAGCTGGCGGCGTGGGATTCCGGGAAGCCGTACTCGCCGAAGCCAAGGATTTGCTTGAAGCAGCGGCCGGCGAAATCGTGGCTGTAGCCGTTGGCCACCATGCCATCGATGAGCTTGTCCTGGAAACCATCGATCAGGCCGGGCCGGCGCCACGCCGCCATGGCCCGGCGCAGGGTGTCGGCCTCGCCGGGCGAGAAGCCGGCCGCGACCACGGCGATGCGCATGGCCTGCTCCTGGAACAGCGGCACGCCGAGGGTCTTGCCCAGCACCGCTTCTAGTTCGGTCGACGGGTACTCGACCGGCTCGAGGCCGTCGCGGCGGCGCAGATAGGGGTGCACCATGTCGCCCTGGATCGGGCCGGGGCGGACGATGGCGACCTCGACCACCAGGTCATAGAAATGGCGCGGCTTAAGGCGCGGCAGCATGGTCATCTGGGCCCGGCTCTCGACCTGGAAGACGCCCAGGGAATCGCCCTGGCACAGCATGTCATAGACCGCCGCGTCCTCGGCCGGCACGGTAGCGAGGTCGAGGTCGCGGCCGTAGTGGTCGGCCAGCAGCCCGAAGGCCTTGCGGATGCAGCTCAACATGCCGAGGCCGAGGACATCGACCTTGAGCAGGCCGAGGGTGTCGAGGTCATCCTTGTTCCACTCGATCACCGTGCGGTCCTTCATTGCCGCGTTCTCGATCGGCACCAGTTCGTCGAGGCGGCCCCAGGCGATGACGAAACCGCCGACATGCTGGGACAGATGGCGGGGAAAGCCCATGAGCTCGCGGGCCAGGGCAATCGTGCGGGCCAGCGTCGTGTCCGCCGGGTCGAGGCCGATGCCGGTCAGGTCCTCATCACAGAACGCCTCGTCGCCGTAGCGCCCGGCCAGGGTGTCGGCCAGGGCCCCGACCGTGTCCAGCGACAGGCCCATGGCCTTGCCGACATCGCGGATCGCGCTGCGCCCGCGATAGGTGATGGTGGTGGCGGCGAGGCCGGCCCGCTCGCGGCCGTATTTGCCGTAGATGTACTGGATCACCTCCTCGCGGCGCTCGTGCTCGAAATCGACGTCGATATCCGGCGGCTCGCCGCGCTCGGCGCTGACGAAACGCTCGAACAGCAGGTCGATGCGGTCCGGGTCGACGG
>JAYZAP010000334.1:0-2253 GCA_036339655.1 Pseudomonadota bacterium
GTCACGCAGTCCGACGCCGATGCCGGCGAAAACCGCCGCATTGCAGATTGAGTCGGCTATGAGGTCGTAGCGATGGCCGCCGGGACTGCGACGGTCGGCGAGCCGCGCCAGTTCGCCGGCGGCCCGGTCGAGCAACACCGAAACGACGAAACCGACGCCAGCCCACATACTCCACCCCGGACCGCCAACAGCATAGGCCGCCGTGGCGCCAAGACCGGTGGCAAGGCGCAGGGTAGTGACGTGGTTGGGCATCACCGGGGTCCGCACCAGAGGGCGGACGCCAACGCGAACGATACGGTGAATCCAGGTGTTGTGACTCATGGGAGGGCGAGCTTACCGCCGCCCCGTAGCGCAAGCAACGCCAGCCGTGCTATCAACCTCGAACTCGTTCAACTGAAGTGGCAGCACCATGGCCGAAGCCACCACACTTCTCGACCTTCTCGCTAGTGGAGATGACAACGCGGTGGCGATTTTCGCGCCGGAGCGCGAGCCGCTGACCTACGTCGGGCTGCGCGCCCTCGCCGGGCGCACGGTCGGCTCTCTCAACTACCTTGGCCTGGGTCGCGGCGACCGGGTCGCCATCGTCCTGCCCAACGGCCCAGAGATGGCCGCTGCCTTCGTGACGATCGCCTGCGGCGCGACCACGGCGCCGCTCAATCCGGCATACCGCAAGGCCGAATTCTCGTTCTACATGGCGGACATCAAGGCCAAGGCCCTGGTCGTCGAGCAGGGCAGTGAGTCGCCGGCGGTGGCGGCCGCCCGGGACCTCGGCATCGCCATCCACGAAATCGTCGTGGCGGCGAATGACCCTGCCGGCCAATTCTCGTTCGCTGGCGATAGTGACGGCGAGGCAACCCTGGCCGAGCCCGACGATGTCGCCCTGCTGCTCCACACGTCAGGTACCACGTCGCGGCCCAAAATCGTTCCCCTGACCCAGCGCAATCTATGCGCCTCGGCGGCCAACATCCGTGCCACCCTGGCCCTGACCGGCCAGGACCGCTGCCTCAACATCATGCCGCTGTTCCATATTCACGGCCTCATCGCCGCGGTGTCGGCGTCACTCGGCGCCGGGGCCAGCGTCTATTGCACGCCGGGATTCAATGCGCTCCGCTTCTTCGCCTGGCTGAGCAACGCGCGGCCGACCTGGTACACTGCCGTGCCGACCATGCACCAGGCCATTCTGTCGAGGGCCGGGCAAAATGCCGAGGCCATTGCCGAAGCCGGCCTGCGGTTCATCCGCTCGTCTTCATCGTCCCTGCCGCCCCAGGTCATGGCCGAGCTTGAAGCCACCTTCGACGCCCCGGTCATCGAGTCCTACGGCATGACCGAAGCAACCCATCAGATGGCCAGCAACCCGCTGCCGCCCCGCGTTCGCAAACCCGGCACAGTGGGCGTGGCGGCGGGTCCCGACGTGTCGGTCATGAGCGAGGATGGCACTCTGCTGAGCGCCGGCGCCACCGGCGAAATCGTCATTCGTGGACCCAACGTGACACCGGGCTACGAGGCCAACCCTACGGTCAACGCCGAGGCCTTCACCAATGGCTGGTTCCGCACCGGCGACCAGGGGATTATCGATGACGAGGGCTACCTGACCATTACCGGCCGGCTCAAGGAAATCATCAACCGGGGCGGCGAGAAGATTTCGCCGCGCGAGGTTGACGAAGTCCTCATGGACCACCCGGCGGTGGCCCAGGTGGTGACCTTCGCCATGCCCCACGACAAGCTCGGCGAGGATGTCGCCGCGGCGGTGGTTCTGCGCGACGGCGAGACCGCCGCCGAACGGGACATTCGCGACTTCGTGGCGACCCGGCTCGCCGACTTCAAAGTGCCTCGTAAGATCTTGTTCTTGGACGAAATTCCCAAGGGCGCCACGGGCAAGCTCCAACGCATTGGGCTGGCCGAAAAGCTCGGCCTCGGCTGATGCGGGTCTGCATCTTCGGGGCCGGCGCCATCGGCGGCTATCTCGGAGCCGAGCTGGCCGCGTCCGACGTGGATGTCACCCTTATCGCCCGCGGGCCCCACCTCGAAGCCATGCAGTGCGACGGCCTTAAATTACTCATCGGCGGCGAGGAGCGGGTCAGCCACCCGACCTGCACCAGCGACCCGGCCGAGGCCGGTCCCCAGGACTACGTCATCATCACCCTCAAGGCCCACTCGGTGCCGGGCATCGTCGAGACCATGCAGCCCCTGCTCGGCCCGGACACCACGGTGGTGACGGCGGTCAACGGCATTCCCTGGTGGTACTTCCACGGC
>JAYZAP010000335.1:0-2000 GCA_036339655.1 Pseudomonadota bacterium
AGATGCGCTCCGGATGTTGGCACTCGGCCTGAATTTCGCTGGGCAGCAGTCCCGACGAACTCGAGGCGATGACCACATCGGGCCGCGCCGCCGCGTCGATACGGCGGTGCAGTTCGACCTTTATCTCGATGACCTCGGGGGCGCTTTCCTGGATGAAATCGGCGTCGGCCACGGCCTCGGCAAGGTCCGCGTTGAAACCCAGCCGGCGCCGGTCGGCGCCGGGCGCTAGGCCGATGCGCTCCAGGGCCGGCCAGGCGTTGTCGACCGAGGCCCGCAACCGCGCCTCGGCCTCCGGGTGGGGGTCGGTGGCGATGACATCGAGGCCCCGGGCCAAAGCGCGGGCGGTCCAACCGGCGCCGATAACGCCGGTGCCGACGATGCCCAAGCGCTGGATGGGCGATGCCGCCATGGCGCTAGTTGCGCGGCCTGAGGTTGAGCTTCTCGCGGGCCTCGGCCGGGGTCACCGCGCGGGCGCCCATGAGCTCGATGATGTCGATGGCCTTCGACACCAACTGATCATTGGAAGCCAGAACGCCGCGCTCGAGATAAAGGTTGTCCTCGAGACCGACCCGCACATGGCCGCCGAGCAGCACCGCCTGGGCGACCATGGGCATCTCCATGCGAGAAATCCCGAAACCGGCCCATTGGGCATTGTCGGGCAGCATGTCGCGCATGGCCTTCATGGCGTCGGTGGTGGCCGGCGCGCCCCAGGGAATTCCGAGGCAGATCTGGTACAGTGGTGGGTCGTCGAACAGCTCTTCGTCAACCATCTGGTTGGCGAACCGCAGGTGTCCCATATCGAACACCTCCAGTTCCGGCTTGACCCCCAGCTCCTGGACCCGCTTGGCCATGAAGCGCAGAGTATCCGGGGTCGAGACATAGACCGCCTCACCGAAATTGAGGCTGCCGCAATCCAGCGTGCACATCTCGGGCAGCAGTTCCTCGACGTGGACCAGACGCTCCTCGGCGGTAATCAAATCGCTTCCCGGACCGGGTACGCTCGGGTTGTCTTCGTCGACCATGTAGTCACCGCCCATGCCGGCGGTCAGGTTGATGATAACGTCGGTGCCGCTGTCGCGGATGCGGTCAACCACTTCGCTGTAGAGCGCCGTGTCGCGCGAGCCCTGCTTGGTCGCAGGATCGCGCACATGGCAGTGGGCGATGGCCGCGCCGGCCTTGGCCGCGGCGATCGCCGAGTCGGCGATTTGCTCGGGCGTGACCGGCAAATCCGGGTGTTTGTCGGCGGTGTCGCCGGCGCCGGTGATGGCGCAACTGACGATAACTTCGGTATTCATCTGAAAGCTCTCCCTGGACGGATTGGTGGCTCCGTCAAACACCGGTCGACAACGAAGGTCAACATGAATCTGACGCCGTCGAACCGGTTGCGGCAAATTGCATCGGCCCATAGGCTGCGGCCATGACCGGCAACCGCAAACCCCGCCGCGCCTGGCAGCGCATGTTAAGCGGCCGGCGTCTCGACCTGCTCGACCCCTCGGCCCTCGATATCGAAATTGAGGATATCGCCCACGGCCTCGCCCGGGTCGCCCGCTGGAACGGCCAGACCGACGGTGATTGGCCGTTCTCCGTGGCCCAACATTCGGTGCTGGTCGAAGACATTGTGACCCGCATCAAACCCTTGGCGCCGCAATCTCTGCGCCTGGCGGCGTTGCTTCACGACGCCGCCGAATATGTCGTCGGCGATTTGATTTCACCGTTCAAGGCGGCGGTCGGGCTCGACTACCGGGAACTGGAAAACCGCCTAATGCGGGCCATACATCGCCGCTTCGGCCTGCCTATCCGGCTTTCCACGGTGTCGGCGAAGCTCATCAAACGGGCCGACGGCATCGCCGCCTACTACGAGGCGACCCAACTCGCCGGCTTCAGCCAGCGCGACGGCCTTAAGTATTTCGGCCGGCCAAGCCGCCGGGTCGGCGACATCGACCTGACGCCATGGCCGACCAAGACCGCCAAGACGTGCTTCCTCAAACGCTTCAACGCTC
>JAYZAP010000336.1:0-4789 GCA_036339655.1 Pseudomonadota bacterium
ACGCACCCCGCGCCGCGGTCGCCACCATCGCGGCGGCCACCGCGGCCGGCGCACCGCTAATCTGGGATCAGGCGCCGGGCAACGTTTCGCTCGACTGGGAGGCCGGCGACAGCGCCGCCACGGACCGCGCCTTCGCCTCAGCTGCCCATGTCACCGAAATCGAGCTGGTCGATAACCGGGTGATGCCGTTCCCCATGGAACCGGCCACCGCCATGGGTGAGTTCGACGCCGCGGCCAGCCGCTACACCCTCCATGCCCCGACCCAGGGCGTCCACGGTGTGCGCGACCATATGGCCCGGGTGCTGGGATCCGCGGTCCGGGTCGTCACGCCCCAGGTCGGCGGCGCCTTCGGCATGCGCGGCACCGCCGCCGTCGAGCAGGCCCTGGTGCTGTGGGCGGCGAAACGGGTGGGACGGCCGGTCAAATGGGTGGCCGAGCGGGGCGAGGCCATACTCAGCGACCTGGCCGCCCGCGACCACCTGACCGACGCCGCCCTGGCGCTTGACGGCGATGGCCGGATGCTGGCCATCAGAGTCGATAACCGGGCTAACATCGGCGCCTATATCACCCCCTACGCACGCAATGTGCCGACCGTCGGCTATGCCGCGGCCCTCTCCGGCACCTACGATTTGCCGGCCTTTCATCTACGCAGCCGGGTGGTCTTCACCAATACCATCATGACCCACGCCTATCGCGGCGCCGGCCGGCCCGAGGGCATCTATATTACCGAGCGTCTGGTCGACAAGGCGGCGGCGGAACTGGGCATGGCGGCGGCCGCGTTGCGGCGGCGCAACCTGGTGCCGGCCACCGCCATGCCCTATGCCACGGTCACCGGCGAGACTTACGACAGCGGCGATTTCACCAACAACCTGGACGACGCCACGGCCCTGGCTGGGCTTGAGTGGGCCGGCGCGCGCCGCGACCAGGCGCGCCGGGCAGGCAAGCGCTACGGCGTCGGATTGTCGAGTTACGTCAAAATCAATGGCGGCACCCCGCGAGAGGCGGCGCGAATCGCCTTCGATGCGCCCCGCGATGGCGGTGACCCCACGATCACGCTGTACATCGGCACCCAGGAGAACGGCCAGGGTCACCGCACCACCTACGCCCAGATCATCGCCGAGGAACTCGGCCTGCCGATCAGCGCCATCCGTATGGTCCAGGGCGACACCGACGCGGTCGCCAGCGGCCACGGCACCGGCGGCTCCAGCGCCATCAGCGTCGGCGGCGTCGCTACTATGCAGTCGGCGCGCAAAATCGTCGAGGCCGGCATGGCGTTCGCCGGCGAGCTGCTCGAGGCCGCCACCGCCGATATCGAGTTCGCCGACGGCCACTACCGAGTGGCCGGCACCGACCGCACGGTGACCCTGACCGAGGTCGCCCGCGCGGCGGCCGGCGGCGGCAGCAATCTCGACGAGCATTCCGAGTACATCGCCGCCGCCAAGACCTTCGCCAACGGCTGCCACGTCTGCCAGGTCGAGGTCGATGTGGAGACCGGCCAGGTCGAGATCGTCGGCTATGCGGTGGCCGACGACATCGGCCGGGTGATCAACCCCATGCTGGCCGAGGGCCAGGTTCACGGCGGCCTCGGCCAGGGCATCGGCCAGGCCTTGGTCGAGCTCGGCGTCCACGACGACAGCGGCCAGGTGCTGACCGGCTCGCTGATGGACTACGGCCTGCCCCGGGCCGATCATTTCCCGGCCTTTAAGGTTGCCTTCAACCAGATCCCCTGCGCCACCAACGCCCTGGCCGTGAAGGGCGTCGGCGAGGCCGGCACCACCGGCGCCCTGCCCGCCGTGGTCAACGCCGTGGTCGACGCCCTCAAGGAGTTCGGTGTGCGCCATATCAACATGCCGGTAACCCCCGAGCGCGTGTGGCGCGCCATCAACCAGTCCCTTAACCCGTAGACGACGAGAGTTCTTTCGCTATGTCCCACCCTCTTTTCACCGCCGACCACAAGTTCGACTCCTACTGGCTCGACGGCGCGCCTTACGCCAACCCGCCGGTCAGTGATGTGCCGGCCGAGGTCGATGTCGCTATCGTCGGGTCGGGCTTCACCGGCATGGTCGCCGCCCTAGTCCTGGTCCGCGAAGGCCGCGGCGTGGCGGTGTTCGATGCCGGCGACGCCGGGGTCGGCTGCAGCTCGCGCAACGGTGGCCAGTGCGGCGGCGGGCTCAAGGGCGGCATCGAGGACTTGTCCGCCGACTACGGCAGGGCCAAGGCCCTGGCCATGCTCCAGGACGCCAGGGCGTCGCTGGATTTCCTGACCGCCACAATCGAACAGGAGAACATCGATTGCGACTATGATCACTGCGGCCGCTTTGTCGGCGCCAACACCCCGCGCCAGTATGACGAAATGCTGCGCGGCTTCGAGATCAGCAACCGCGAGTTCGGCACCGAGTCCTACGGCGTCTCGAAAGCCGACCAGCGTCAGGAAATGGGCAGCGACCTGTATCATGGCGGTGGCGTCATTCCCCACCACACGTCGCTCGATCCGGCGAAGTATCACCGCGGGCTGCAGGCCATGGTGCTCGAGGCCGGGGCGGTGATCTACGCCCATACGCCGGTGACAAACATCACGCCAAATAGTACAGCCAATGGGGGCGCTGGGTTCACGGTGACCACCAGCCGGGGCACGGTCAGGGCGGGCAAGGTCATCGTCGCGACCAACGGCTACACAAACCGGGAGCAGACTTTTCCGGCGTTACGCCGCCGGGTCATCCCCATCGGCAGCTACATGATCGCTACCGAGCCCCTAGAGCCCGGCCTCATGGACATCCTGATCCCCAGAAACCGGGTGCTCAACGACACCCGCCGGGTGGTGCTCTACTTCCGTTCGTCGCCGGACCGCCGGCGCATCGTGTTCGGCGGCCGGGTCGCTCTGGCCGAGACCGACCCGGTGGTCAGCGGTCCCCGACTCCACGACATCATGAGCAACATCTTCCCCGAGGTGTCGAACGTCAAGATCAGCCATTCGTGGATGGGCTTCGTCGCCTACACCTTCGACAAGCTGCCCCATCTCGGGGTCCAGGATGGGCTGCACTACGCCATGGGCTATTGCGGCTCCGGCGTCGCCATGGCAAGTTATCTCGGCCACAAGATCGCTCACCAGGTACTGGGCAACAGCGAAGGCCATACCGCCTTCGACGACGTCAAATTCCAGACCCGGCCGTTCTACGACGGCCAGCCGTGGTTCCTGGCGACCGCAGTGTCGTGGTACAAATTCCTCGACAGCATTGGACGCTGATTCATGAGCCTATCGGACTCGACCTACGACGTGGCCGTCATCGGCGCCGGCTCGGCCGGGCTGGCGGCCGCCGACACTGCCGCCAAGGCGGGCTTGAGCGTGGTCCTCATCGAGGCCGCCCACCGCATCGGCGGGCGCGCTTATACGGATACGGAAAGCTTAGGCTTTGCCTTCGATCTAGGCTGTCACTGGATGCACTCAGCCAGCCTTAACCCCTATGTGGCCATCGCCGAGGCCCATGGTCACGCCTACATCAAAGAGAGTTATCCGCGGGACATCCATCTCGGCGACCGTTGGGCAACCGACGCGGAATGCGATGAATGCGAGGCCTTTTACGATCGCTGTTACGGTTTGATCGATGACGCCGTGGCGGCCGGGCACGATGCCGCCGTGGCTGATGTAACGCCGCGCGAGGACCGCTGGACGCCAATCTTCGACATGTCGTCGTCCACGGGCCATTCGGTGGATAACGACCAGGTTTCGGTACTCGATTCGGCAGCCTACAACGACACCGACGAAAACTGGCCCTTGATTGACGGCTATGGCGCCCTGGTCGCAACCCATTTCGGCCATGTCCCGGTCGCGCTGAACTGTGGCGCGGAGCGTGTCGACTGGTCTGGCAACGAGGTTGCCGTGACCACACCCAAGGGTGTGATCCGCGCCGCCCGGGCCATCATCACGGTGTCGACCGGCGTGTTGGCCGCCGGCGATATCGGTTTCGAGCCCGGGCTTCCCGATTGGAAGCTCGCCGCCATCGCCAGCCTTCCTCTGGGCAGCCACAACCGGGTCGGCATGGCCTTTGACCGCAATGTCTTCGGCGCCGATGCTCCCCGCGGTTTCACGGTCTACTGCCATACCCCCGAGACCGTCGCCTTCCAGATTCGCCCGTTCGGCCGCGACCATGTGGTCGGGCTCTACGGCGGGCGCTTCAGCGACTGGCTCGAGCGATCGGGCCCGGCGGCCATGACGGACCACGCAATTGAAAACCTCAAGCAGGTCTTCGGCAACGACATCGGGAAACATATTGTCAAGACGACCTGCTCGGCGTGGGGCGGCGATCCTTTGGTGCGGGGTGCCTATTCCTGCGCTCCGCCGGGCCACGCCGGCGCCCGCGAGGGGATGGCTGCGGCCGTCGATGAGCGCCTGTTCTTCGCCGGCGAAGCGACCTCGCCCGAGTTCTTCGCGACCTGCCACGGCGCCTATATTAGCGGTAAATTGACAGCCAACGACGTCGCCGAATCCCTCGGCGGCGGCGTCCGGGAGGCGCTCTAGGATGATGGGTTAACAACCGGGTCGCCCGCCGCTACATGCCCCAAGTTATATTCCAATACGGCGGGGCGGCTCCACGGTTGTCTCGGACTTCTGTTGGGCCGGGCAGATCGATGTAATCGCCGCCTTGGCGACCACAGTGATGACGCCGTCGTTGTCGGCGAAAGGCAGGAAATGGTGGTCATCGTTGAGCATATCGATGATGCACTCCTGGGGGTTATGGAAGAAGTTGCCCTTGAGCGAAGAGCCGTCGCTCAGATCATATCGACCTCTGCC
>JAYZAP010000337.1:0-2941 GCA_036339655.1 Pseudomonadota bacterium
GACCATGGGCACGCCGAGGGAGGCCACCCCCAGGACTACAACGAACTTGGCGCCGTAGATGGTCGAGCGCCACTCGGGCGGCGCAAAGCGGGCGACCAACATATCGCTGACCGGCAGGGCGCCGACGTTGAGGCAGGCGAAGATCAGCACCACCGCCAGCAACGGTTCGTCGAACAGGCCCGAGGCGACGAACAGCAGCGGCGCCTGCAGGGCGTAGACGATGATGTAGACCGGCTTGAGGGGAAAGCGATCCATGAGGTGGCCGACCGCGAGCTGGGCGAAACTGGCAACGAAATAAACCATGGCCACCATGCCGCCGACCCCCAGGGTGCCGCTGACCAGTCCGCCCAGGCGCTCGTCGAAAATCTTCGGCATGCCCACGGTGGTCGACTGGAACACCAGGCCGCCGAACAAGGCTGTCACCGCGACCACCGAGAAAGCGCGGATCAGTTGCCGCCGGGTCGCCGGGGCATGGACCACACGGTCACTGTCGTGCACCGCCACGGCGCCGGCCCGGGCGAAATAGAAGAAGGCGATGCCGGTCGCCACGCAGACCACGCCGGGCACGATGAAGGCGGCGCGCCAACCCGACAGCTCGATCAGGGCGCCAGCGGACAGCGCCGCCACCGCCAGGCCCCAGTTGCCGAACACGCCGTTGACCGCCAGGGCCATGCCCTGTTTCACCGAGTGGCGGATCACCCAGGCGATGCCCACCGGATGGTAAATCGCGGCGAAGACGCCGATAAGGGTCAGGCCGGCGGCGAGTTGCAGCGGCGTCTGGGCCAGACCGGTGAGGATCGAGGCGACCCCGGTGCCCATGAAGAACACCACCATCATTGCGAAGGCGCTCCAGCGGTCGGCTAGGCGGCCGGCGGGCAGGGCGAACAGCCCGAAGGCGATGAACCCCGGCGTCGCCAGGGTCAACAGCTCGCCGTAGGGCCGATTGAACGCGCCGGGCAGCACCAGCACCACGGTCGGATAGAGTAGCATGAACAGGTGGGCATAGAGATGCCCGGCGCAGCAAAACCCGATGGACAGACGGGTGGCGTTGGCTGCGACGGTGTCGGTCGTATCCGGAGTCAGGTTCACCCTAAGCCCGGCCGCATATGGGCCCAGGGTTGGGCCTGTTCGATCTGGGCGGCGAGGCGCAGCAGGGTGGCTTCGTCTCCGAGGCGGGCGATGAATTGGGTGCCGATGGGCAGGTTATCGCCGTTCCAGTGGAGCGGCATGGACATGGCCGGACAACCGGTGGCGTTGGACAGGCCGGGGAAGGCGGAGAAGCAGGAAATCGTGGCCATATAGGTCTCCATGTTGTCGGGGGCCGGGTCGAGCTCGCCGATCTTCAGGGGCGGCTGGGCCAGTTGCGGCGTGATCAGCACGTCGTAGTCCTCGAAGAAGCGGCCGATCTGGCGAGTCACCCGGCGCATAGTCTTGAGGGCAGCGGCCACATGGGCGCCGTTGATGCCGTCGGCCATGGCGGCAAAGGCCTTGGTCGACGGCTCGATCAGGGTGCCGGGTTCGACGCCGAACAGGGCGGCGTATTCCTCATTGTCGGAGCGACAATACGAGGCAATGATGTCGAACCGCGCCGGGTCGATCAGGTCGCGGTCGTAGTCGGGCTCGGCCGCCTCCACGTGGTGGCCGAGATCGGCGCACAGCCTGGCCGCGCCTGCCATGGCCGCGATGCAGTCCGGGTGCACGGAAAGTTCGCTCGGCGGCCGCGCCGAGACGGCGATGCGGAGTTGCCCGGGATCGGCCCCGACCTCCTGGATGAAGGACCGCGCCGGCGCCGGCGCGGCGTAAGGGTCGCCGGCCTCGGGGCCGCTGATGGCGTCGAGCAGGGCGGCGCTGTCACGCACGCTGCGGGTTACTGCGTGGCCGATGGTCATGCCGGCCCAGCCGTCGGACTCGGTGGGGCCGGACGGGGTGCGGCCGCGGGTCGGCTTGAGGCCGAACAAGCCGCAGCACGACGCCGGCACCCGGATCGAGCCGCCGCCGTCGCTGGCGTGGGCCATCGGCACGACGCGCGCCGCCACCGCCGCCGCCGCGCCGCCGCTCGAGCCGCCGGGAATGTGGTCCAGGTTCCAGGGGTTGCGGGTCGGGCCGTGGAGCGACGGTTCGGTGGCGTAGCTCAAGCCGAATTCGGGTGAGTTGGTGCGCGCGAACATGACCAGCCCGGCTGCCCGGAAGCGCTCGACCAGGGTGCTGTCGGCGTCGCAGACATAAGTCTCGAACAGCTTTGATCCATTGGTCAGCGGTGTCCCCGCCATGGCCGCGCCGAGATCCTTGAGCGGAAACGGCACGCCGCTCAACGGCCCCTCGGGCAGGCCGGCCGCGATGGCGGCGCGGGCCATGTCATGGAACCGAACCGTGAAAGCGTTGATCACCGGATTGGTCGCCTCGACCCGCTCGATGGCCTCATCGAGAAGCTCACCGGCGCTAACCTCGCCATTGCGCACCAGCTCGGCAAGGCCAAGGGCGTCGTATGAGTCGTAGTCGGGTAGGGCGGTCATGGCGGGTTCATCGGTCTCTTAATTCACTGAGGTTCCCGTAGAGCACGAGCGCTCCGGGATGGCTAGGGCGTTATTGGCGGCTCACCTGCTCGCGATAGGCTGCCCCTGGCGATAGAGATCGAGGCGGCCTTCGTAGTTGGCGATTAGATCGACTTCACCCGCGCGATGGCCAGTCGCGCAAATTTGACGGTCTTTGGACCGTTGCGATGGCGCTCGTTGGACGCCGTTGCATAAATCCAGGCAAGGCCCTCTTGCGCATCCGCTTGCCCCTACTCGGCGGCTTTGCGGTCCCAGTATATCACCTCGCCAATGTCCCGGTCGACGCCGCGGCCCGCTTCGTACATGTTCCCGAGTTTGACTTGCGCGTCTTCATGCCCTTGTTCGGCGGCCATGTGGTACCGGCGCGCTGCCGCCGCATCGTCCCGGCC
>JAYZAP010000338.1:0-4001 GCA_036339655.1 Pseudomonadota bacterium
GCCGCTGGCCACCATCTGGTTGAACGCGAGGCCGAGCCGGGCGCGCTCGCCGAGGCCGACCCAGCAGATCCGCGACGGCAGGCCCTGGAACGGGATGCGCTCGCGGGCCATATCAAGCCAGCGGTGAAGCTGCGGGTTGTCCGGGATCAGTTCCTTGACTTTGGCGTCGGTGCGGTAGATGTCCTCGGGCTCGCCGGACAACGCCACCCAGCGGAACGGCCCGACGCCGCGGCAGAACAGCGGCCGGATATAGGCCGGCACGAAGCCGGGATAGTCGAAGGCATTGTCGACGCCTTGGTCGAGCGCCACCTGGCGGATGTTGTTGCCGTAGTCCACGGTGGGCACGCCCTGGGCATGAAAATCGAGCATGGCCCGGACGTGACCGGCCATGGACTGAGACGCCGCCCGGGCAACGCCCTGGGGGTCGTTGGCGATGCGCTCTTCCCATTGTTCCAGGGTCCAGCCCTGGGGCAGGTAACCGTTGACCGGGTCGTGGGCGCTGGTCTGGTCGGTGACGATATCCGGACGGACGCCGCGGCGCACCAGTTCGGGCACGATATCGGCGGCGTTGCCGAGCAGGCCGACGGACATTGCGTCACCCGCCGCGCAGGCTTCCTGGATGGCCGCCAGAGCGTCGTCGAGATCATCGATGCGGCGGTCGAGATAGCCGCTCTCCAGGCGCCGGTCAATGCGGCTCGCCCGGCACTCGATGGCCAGCATGCTGGCTCCCGCCATGGTCGCCGCCAGGGGCTGGGCACCGCCCATGCCGCCGAGACCGGCGGTCAGGATCCAGCGCCCTGTCAGGTCGCCGCCGTAATGCTGACGCCCGGCCTCGACGAAGGTCTCGTAGGTGCCCTGGATGATGCCCTGGCTGCCGATGTAGATCCACGATCCGGCGGTCATCTGGCCGTACATCATCAGGCCCTGGCGCTCGAGCTCGTTGAAGTGATCCCAATTGGCCCAATGGGGCACCAGGTTGGAGTTGGCGATCAGCACCCGAGGCGCGTCGGCGTGGGTCCGGAAGACTCCGACCGGCTTGCCCGACTGGACCAGCAGGGTCTCGTCGCCATCGAGGGTACGCAGAGTCTCGACGATCTTGTCGAAGCAGTCCCAATTGCGCGCCGCCTTGCCGATGCCGCCGTAGACCACCAATTCTTCGGGATTCTCGGCAACCTCGCCGTCCAGGTTGTTCATGATCATGCGGAGCGGGGCTTCGGTAAGCCAGCTTTTGGCGGTAATTTCGGTGCCGCGCGGGGCGCGCACCTCACGAATATTGCCGGGTTGGTCAGTGGCCATCGAACGGCGTCCCCCTGAAGCGTTTTGGAGCGCCAGTATGAGCCGGGGAGGGCCGAATGAAAACCGTTCAGCCGAGCTTGCGCACCGTATGGGTGGGCATGGTGACATGCTCCGGGCCAGGGAAGCGGCGGGTCCGGACGTCGTCGGCATAGGCGGTCACCGCGGTCTCCAGGGCGCCGGCCAGATCGGCATAGCGTTTGACGAAGCGTGGCTTGAACGCGGTGAACAGGCCGGCCAGGTCGTCGGTCACGAGAATTTGCCCGTCGCAGGCCGGCGAGGCGCCGATACCGATGGTCGGCGCCGCGATATCGCCGGTGATGGTGCGGGCCAGGGGCTCGACGACGTTTTCCAGCACCACGGCGAAGGCACCGGCCTCGGCCACGGCGCGGGCGTCCTGGCGAATGCGCTGGGCCTCGGCGTCGCTGCGACCATGGACCCGGAAACCGCCGGTGGCGCGGGCCGCTTGCGGGCGCAGACCGACATGGCCGACCACCGGCACGCCGCGCTCGCTGAGGTAGCGCACGGTGTCGGCCATGACCACGCCGCCTTCGAGCTTGATCGCGGCGGCGCCGGTCTCGGCGATGACTCGCGAGGCGGTCTCGAAGGCCTGGGCCAGCGTCGACTCGTAGGACCCGAACGGCAGGTCGACGACGACGCAGGCGTGATCCGAACCGCGCACCACGGCCTGGCCATGGGCTATCATCATGTCGACGGTGACGTCGATGGTGTTGTCCATGCCGTAGACTACCATTCCGATGGAGTCGCCGACCAGCAGCAGGTCCACGTGCGGATCGAGTATCTTGGCCATTTGCGCCGTATAGGCGGTGAGGCAGACGACCGGCGTGCGGCCCTTGCTCGAGGCAATGTCACTGGGGCTGATGCGGCGGGATTGGGGGCTGGTCGACATGTCCAGTCTCCATGGGGCTGGAATTCGAACGTCTTCCACTGCAGTGCAGCATCAATTTTAACTAAAGTCAATAACGTTGCGGATATTAGCTCAAGGTGCAGTGCACAATTTCTGGCTTAGACCGGGCTCTATGGTGGGCCGACGGCGGTCCCTCGATCACGGGGCTTCAACAATGCCGAGAGAATGTCCACGCCACGCTTTCCCCGGTTTCGGAATCTGCGTACAGATGATCCTACCAAGCGACACCGCACCCTGCCGAGCCTCGAACGGGTCACGGCCGGCTGGAAGTTGCGATAATCAATTCGGCTAAGGTAGAGGTTCTCATGGCGGCAAATAATCTTCATAAAATTCTGGCGGACACATGGCCGCCGAGGACACGGACTCGCTCATGTTCACCCCCGAGGAATTCCGCTCGACGTTCTGAGCTGCGACCCCTGTGCAGGCCCGCGTCCCTGTAACAGGGGGCCCGGGCTTTGTGCCGGTTGCGCGGGGGCGCACGGATGGCTATGTTCCGCTCTAGACATGCCAACACAATCCCCGTGGGAGAAATTTTGATGACGAAAGCGAAACTGGTCGGCCTTGCCGCCGCCTTGATTATCGGGTTCTCGGGCGCCGCCATGGCCGCCGGCGATGCCGAGGCGGGCAAGAAGGTGTTCAAGAAGTGCAAGGCCTGCCACACCCTCGACGAGGGCGGCAAAAACCGCGTCGGGCCCAACCTGTGGGGTATCTTCGGCCGCCAGGCGGCGACCAAGGAGGGCTTCAAGTTCTCCGATGACATGATTGCCGCCGGCGAGGCCGGGCTGGTGTGGTCGGAAGAGACCCTGGCCCTGTACCTGCAAAAGAAGAAGGGGACCAAGGCCTACATCGGCAGCTTCATCGGCAAGAAGAAGGCTAAGACCAAGATGTCGTTTCCCGGTCTCAAGAAGCAGGATCAGATCGACAACGTGGTTGCCTATATCGCGGCCAATACCCAGTAGTTTCGCGACGTCTCGCGACAGTTAAGAACCGCCGTTCCGGCTAATCGGGGCTGCGGTTTTTTGGCCAGAATTGCCAAGAGACCCGCCCGCGGCGGCGTATGGTTTGGTGTTTGACTCATCCTAGGGGGGCGGTAGACTGTTTTTAATTTCACTTATGGGAGGACCAATCAATGAAGCTCAAACAAGTACTCATGGCTGGCGTCATCGCTGTCGCGGCCGTATCCCTGTCGGGCGCGGCGGCGCTGGCATGCACCATCAAGATCGGCGGCCTCGCGCCATTGTCGGCGCCCGGCGCGGTCGGTGGTGGCGAAGGCATGCGCGCCGCCATGTTGATTGCCCAAGACGACATCAACGCTGCGGGCGGCATTCTTGGTTGCGACCTCAAGGTCGTCATCGCCGATACTGAAGGCCTGCCGGAGAAGGCCTCGGCCATCATGGAGAAGCTGATCACCCAGGACGGCGTTGTCGCGGTCGGCGGCGGCTAACACAGCTCGGTCGGCGTCGCCTCGAAGGACGTTGCCGATAACCGTCACATTCCTGTGGTCTTCGCCGAGACCTGGAACGACACCATCACCGGTGACAAGCAGAAATACATCTTCCGCATCGCGCCGTTGAGCTCGTGGGCTTCCGCCAGCCTGTGGCGCGCCGCGCTTCTTGTGCCGGGCATTCAGAAGGTCGGTATCCTCACTGAGAACACCGACTACGGTATTCCCGCCGCCCAAGAGACCGCCAAGGGTCTGGCCAACAACGGCGTCGAGGCGGTGACCTTCAGCGTCGATATCGGGACCCAGGATTACGCCGGCATCGTCGAGCGTATGAAG
>JAYZAP010000339.1:0-3531 GCA_036339655.1 Pseudomonadota bacterium
GAACAATCGATTCAGGATCTACGGGATGCCGGCGCCGATGACGGTGAAATTCTCGAAGTCAATCAGGTCGCGGGCTATTTCGCCTACGCCAACCGCGCGGTCCTGGGTCTCGGGGTGACGCTCGATAGCGAAGTTCATACAGTGCCCAGGCGGTAGCGCTGGTGCGAATTAGAGAATTCTGTATTCGCCGCCGATATCACCTGTCCAGGCGTAGAGTATGAGCACCGGCGTCGCGCCGGTGCTCAGTGCATGAGGTGTGAAGGAAGGCATTTCGATCAAGCTGCCGGGACCATGGGCGACGAAGTCACCGTTGTCCTTCTGCCATTCACCTTGGCCGGCGATGACGTAATAAATCTCGTCGGCGGCATGGGAATGGTTGGGGTAGAACGTGCCCGGTGCCAGCAGGAAGATTCCGCATGTTACAGCGTCGGTGACAACCAGGCTGGTCAACCCGACGAACGGCACATAAGCCAGGTCGCCGCGCTTGCGGTCGCCGAAGCCGTGGTCGCCGCCGCCGCGCCATTGAAAGCGATCTTCCAGGGCTGCTACTGCGTCGACCAGGGGGCGGGTAACCTCGCTTGTCATGGCGCAAACCGACGTGAAGTGATCGGCGGCGGGCAGGTGACGGTTTTCCCATTGGCCGCGCGCCGCCGGCAACTCGCGGATCGCCGTCGCTACGGTTCGCGCCAATGGCGATTCCAGGGTGCTGAGCGCCGCCGCCGATAAATCGAGAAAACGGTCGAGCGGGTCTTGCGGGGCTATCTCGCTCATGCCTGTCATCACCTCTCGCCAAACCAAATTTAGGGCCGTGCATTATCGGACAGTTTGGCGACGCGGCAAAGCCGTGACCTGCCCCTCGAAACCTGGTCCAGGCTGAATGTTAGTCTTGGGCTGTTTGGGTCACCCGGCCCTTTTGACCGGACTACTGTCCTTGTCAGTATATGTCGGGCGTTACCATCTTGGAAACCGAACGCTAGTAGAAATCTCTAATGGAACCTATTTGGAACCTAAATGAAACAAGGGGTCAGCCATTTCAAACTAACCCCTTGTTTTTGTTGGCTCCTCGGGCCGGACTCGAACCAGCGACATGGTGGTTAACAGCCACCCGCTCTACCAACTGAGCTACCGAGGAATAGAATTTCTCAACCGCGCGCCGAGTATATAGCAAACCGGAATTGCCCGCGCCAGCGTTTCGGACTACAGGGATACGGTTAATTTTGTCTTAATCCGGGCGACGTTTCAATCGCCTCGTCCCTATGCCGGAGGCCAAGCCGTGACCATCGACCTTAACCGCGCGCGCCGTGAAACGCCGGGCTGCACCACTGTCGCCCATTTTAACAACGCCGGGGCCGGACTGATGCCTGCGCCGGTGCTCGACGCCACCATTGGCCATTTGCGGCTCGAGGCCGAGATCGGCGGCTACGAGGCCCATGACAGGCAGAGCGCGTTGCTGGATGATTTATATGATTCGGCGGCGACGCTGGTCAACTGCCGGGCCAGCGAAATTGCCTTCGTCGAGAACGCCACCCGGGCCTGGGACATGGCATTCTACTCCCTCGACTTCAAGCCCGGCGACCGCATCCTCACCGCCAAGGCGGAGTATGTTTCCAACTACATCGCCTATTTGCAGGTGTCGCGGAAGACCGGCGCCGTTGTCGAGGTGGTCGACAACGACAACCACGGCCAGATTTCCATCGCCGCGCTCGAAGCCATGATGGATGACCGGGTCAAACTGATTTCGATTACCCATGTGCCGACCAACGGCGGACTGGTCAACCCGGCGGCGGCGGTCGGCCGGGTGGCGCGGGCGGCGGGTGTGACCTATCTGTTGGATGCCTGCCAGTCGGTCGGGCAAATGCCCATCGATGTGGAGGCTATCGGCTGCGACATGCTGTCGGCGACCGGGCGAAAATACCTGCGGGGACCGCGCGGCACGGGATTTCTCTATGTACGCCAGTCTCTCGCCTATCAGCTTGAACCGGTGTTCCTCGACCTCCGCGCCGCCGAATGGGTGGCCGACGACCGCTACGACGTCGTCCCCGGCGCCCGGCGCTTTGAGAACTGGGAATCCAACGTTGCCGGGAAAATCGGCTTGGGCGTCGCCATGGACTACGCACTTGGCTGGGGGCTCGACGCCATTCGTGACCGCGTTGTCGGCCTGGCCGATGGCTTGCGCCGGCGGCTCGGCGCCATGGCCGGTGTCACCGTGCGTGACCTGGGCGTCGAGCGCTGCGGCATCGTTTCATTTTCCATGGCCGGCCACGGGGCCAAGGCCATCGCCGTAGCCGCCGCGAAACAGGCCATCAATGTCTCGGTCTCGAGCGTATCCTCGACCCGTCTCGACATGGCTGACCGGGCACCCGACGGCGTGGTCCGGGCCTCGGTTCACTACTACAACAACGATGAGGAAATCGACCGCCTGTGCGCCGTCGTCGAAGGTTTGGCTTAATCCGAAACCGCCTTGGGGTCGAGGGCATCCTGCAGGCCGTCGCCGAGGAAATTGAAGGCGATCACCGTGAGAAAGATCAGCAGGCCGGGATAGAACGCCAGGGCGGGGGCCTCGTAGATCAGTTCCTGGGCGTTGTTCAGCATGTTGCCCCAACTGGCGATCGGCGGCTGAATACCGAGGCCGAGGAAGCTGAGCACCGATTCAAACAGGATGATGTTGCCCACGGACAGGGTGGTGGCGACGATGATCGGCGACATGGTGTTGGGTAGGATATGGCTCGCCATGATACGCAGGCCGCTGGCCCCCATGCCGCGGGCGGCCAGGACGTATTCACGCTCGCGCAGGGTCAGGGCGGCGCCGCGCGACAGCCGCGCCACCGTGGTCCAGCCCACCAGGGTGATGATCAAAACGATGCGATAGAGGCTTTCACCCTCGGCCCCGGCGAGCGGGGCCAGCAGGGGGACGCGCGTCATGTCGATGGCCGCCAAAACGATCAGCAGGGGCAGCAGGGGCAGGGCGATGACCCCGTCGGTCAGGCGCATGAGCACCCCATCGGCCCAGCCACCGTAGTAGCCCGCGACCAGGCCGACGGCGGTGCCGATCACGGCGGCGGCGGCGGCGGTCACCAGGGCGACCACCAGGGAGACCTGGCCGCCGTAGAGCAGCCGTGCCAGCACATCGCGGCCAAGCTCGTCGGTGCCCAGGGGATGGCCAGGGCCGGGCGGGCCGAAGCGGGCCAGCAAGTCGACCTCGTTGGCGTCGATGCCGAGGACCATCTCGACCAGCGGCGCGGCGGCGACCAGGGCGGCCAGCACGACGAGCACCACGGCGCTGGCCACCGCCATGCGATGACGCAGGAAACGCCGCAGGGTGAGCGACGGCATGGAGCGGGGCGCGGGCCACACAATGTCACTCATAGGGATGCCTCGCGCTGATAGGAAATACGCGGGTCGAGCCAGGCATAGCAGAGGTCGGCGGCGAGGTTGGCCAGCAGGGTGACCAGGGTGGCGAACAGCAGGCCGATAAGGGCCAGGTTGAAGTCGTTTCCGAGGATCGAATCGTAGATCAGCTTGCCCATGCCA
>JAYZAP010000340.1:0-7160 GCA_036339655.1 Pseudomonadota bacterium
CCGTCGAGGAGATCAGCTCGATCGCCTACAAACTCGCCCTGGTCGCCGCCGGCCGCTGCGACGCCACCGCCACGGTCTGGGGTAAAAGCACTTGGGACGTGGCCGCCGGAGACCTGTTGGTGTGCGAGGCGGGCGGCCATATTACCGACGGCGCCGGCCACCCCTTCGACTACACCGACCCCCTGGCACCGATCAGCTCGATGATCGCGGCCGGTGGGGCGCTGCATGGTCTGCTGGTCGAGCGGATGAAGGAAACCAGGTCATTCTTGTAATTATTGGGACAGTATACTTATCTAATTAAGTATACTGTCCCAATAATTAAAAAGCCCGGCGCTTGCGACTAGGCGGCCACGGGCTCCGCCGCGGCGTAGGCGCGGTTGGCGTAGACCAGGACGCCGCAGTCGGGCTCACCGTCGTCGGCGATGGCCACGTCGACCACGTCGCCAATAAAGATGATGTGGGAGCCGCAGCGCACGCAGCGGGCCAGGTGGCAGTCGTAGGACACCATGGCGCCGTCCAGGGCCGGCGAGCCAGTGGCCAGTTCGCGCCACTCGGCGCAGGCGAACTTGTCGCCGCCGGCGGCCTCGATGCGGCCGGCGAAGGTGTCGGACACCGCCGCCTGGTCCTCGCACAGCACGTTGACGCAGAACTGGCCGTTCTCACGGATGACGTCGCATGCGCTCGACTTGTGGTGGACGCAGACCAGCAATTGGGGCGGCTCAGCGGAGACCGAGCACAATGTGCTCACGGTGACACCGGCGCGGCCCGCGGGGCCGTCGCTGGCGACAATGGATACGGTCGATGCCGAGCGGCTCATGCCTTCGATGAACTTGTCCTTGAGCATTGTTAAACCTCCATAACCTTGTCCGACAACCCGGCCGCGTTGCGCACGAAATCGAGCGGGCCGGAGAAATCGAAGTTGTTGTAGACCGCGTTGAGGTGGGCGAAAGGCGGCGACTGGGCGAACAGTTGGAAGGTCAGCCGGTGGCCGGCGTAGTCGGAATTCATCAGGTCGCGGGCGAAGGCCAGGAGCTTGCGCCGGTCATTGGCGCTCCAGGCCTCGTTGACCGAATAGAACTTGTCGAGCCAGGCGCCAGATTCGTCATCGGCGAAGGCAGCGGAGTCCGGGGTGACGCAGATTTGTCCGCCGCACAGCTCGCGGGCCAGATGGACCATGGCCGGCAGGTTCGAGCAGGCGTGGACCCGGCCGGTGTAGAGCAGCGACTGGTTGGGCATGAGCAAATCGCCAGGGCTCTTCACGGCGGTGGCGATAGCGGCGGTCAGGTGGGCGTTGATGGTCTCGCGATAGCACGCCAGGGCTGCCAGCTTCTCGCGCACCGCCGGCTGTTTGTCGAGGCCGGTCTGGCGAACGTTGAACAGGGCGGCGCCGATCAGCATGTCGGCGATGCGTTCGATGCGCTGGACGAAGGCCATGGCGCTGTAGCGGTGCAGGGTGCCGCGAATGAAGCTGGCCGCCCGGGTGTGGCGGTGGAACAGCACGTTCTCCCACGGGATCAGCACGTTGTCGAACACCAGCAGGGTATCGACCTCGTCGAAGCGGTTGGCCAGGGGGTAGTCCTCGGCCGGCGCGCGCCCGGCGAAGCCGGTGCGGCAAATGTGCTTGAGGCCGTCGGCGTTCATCGGACAGATGAAGCCCAGGGCATAGTCGGAGAGTTCGGCGTCGCCCCAGTTGGCGATGGTCGGCTTGACGAAGGCCTGGTTGGAGTAGGCGGCCGCGGTCTCGTACTTGGCACCGCGCACGATGATGCCGGCGTCGGTCTCCTTCACCATGTGCAGCAGCATATCCGGGTCCTGGTCCTGGGGCCGCTTCGAGCGGTCGCCCTTGGGGTCGGTGTTGGCCGAGACGTGGAAGGTGTCGCTGATCAGCACGTGGTCGATGTGGGTCTCGATATTCTGGCGGTATTGCGGGTCGACCTCGTCGAGCACATCGCGGCCGTCGTAGAGCGACCACATCTCGCCGGCGGTCTCATCGCCCATGCGGATGACCACGCCGCCGATGTCGTCCATCACCGCGTTGACGGCGGCGCGCTTGGCGTGCCAGTCGTCCTGGGTGTGGGGCAGCTTGTAGCCAATGCAGTTGGTCTCGCCGGTGTCGCTGTCGGTGTAGGCCATGGTCTCGGCGTAGCGCGCCTCGTGGGCCATGTCGTAGATCCGTGCGCGGACGTCGACGATGGGCTTGAACGCTGGGTGGGTGGTGACGTCCTTGATGCGCTCGCCGTTCATCCAGACCTGGCGGTCGTCGCGGATCGAGTCGCGATACTGGTCTCCGGTCCTCAGCATGGCTGGGCTCCTCGCTTTGTTTGTTCTTAGTTGGCGGCCTTGATGGCCGGCAGGGTGGTGATGACCTGGCGGCGCAGGTTCGAGGCCACGCCGAACCCGTAGTAGACCGGTGCCGGCTGGGACGCGGTGGAGACGTTGGGGGTGGTGTCGTCGCGGATGTTGCTGATGTTGCTCATGACTTCGCTCCTCGGTTTCGGGTTGAGATCAGGATGGTTGAACGGAGGAAATAAATAAAATATTATATATCTACATCAGACATAGAAATAATTGATAACCTACACGCTACGTCAGCTTTCCTACTTCGTCGCCGCCGCCGAACACGGCAGCGTCGCCCAGGCGGCGCGCGCCCTCAACGTCTCCCAGCCCTCGGTCTCCATGGCAATCGCCAAGCTCGAGGCGCTGTTCGGGGTCCAGCTTTTTCTCCGTCATCACGCCCACGGTGTGTCGACTACCCCGGCCGGACAGCCGCTGTTGGCCGAGGCGCGCAGCCTGCTGGCCCACGCCGGCGAACTGGCCGAGCGCGCCCGGGGCCTGGGCACCGGGGTCAGCGGGCGGCTCGATGTCGGCTGTTACCTGACCCTGGCGCCGTTCTTCATGCCGCGTATCGTCTCCGGCTTCACCAAGGCCCATCCCGATGTGGAGCTTGCCCTCCATGAAGGGCATCAGGACGAACTGCTCGACGGCATGGCGGCGGGGCGTCATACGGTGGCGTTGATTTACGACGTGGCCCTGCCCGACCACGTGGAGGCCGAGGCCCTGGTCGACCTGCTGCCCTATGCCCTGCTGCCCGCCGGTCACGCCCTGGCGGCGTCGCCAACGGTGGCCCTTGCCGACCTGGCGCGCCAGCCCCTGGTGCTGCTCGACGTGCCGCCGGGGCGGGAGTACTTCACCTCGCTGTTCACCCGGGCCGGGCTCGACCTCGATATTCGCTACCGCACCGCCTCCATCGAGACCCTGCGCGGCATGGTCGCCAGCGGCCTCGGCGTCGCGGTGCTGGTCACCCGCCCGGCTGGCGACCTGGCCTATGACGGCCAGGGCATCGCCTGCCGCCCCCTGGCCGATACAGTCGAGCCCGGCCACGTGGTTCTGGCCCGCCTCGCCCAGGCCCGCCCGACCCGCCTGGTCGAGACCTTCGCCGCCCACTGCCGGGCCTATTTCGCCGGGCAATGAGTGCCCGCGCCCGTTCTTGGCCTGAGTCGCGACCCCGTGATATTGTCCGCCCGACGACCGCCAGAGGATTCAAGACATTAGCAGCGAAACACCCATAGCCGAGACCGCTCCGCCGGCGGTGCATCTGTCCACCCGAACCCTGGTGGAGCGTCTGGTGCGCGACGAGGTGCGACCTCACATTGGCCGGGTCAGCCTCGCCGCGGTCTGCATGGTGATCGTCGCGGCGACCACGGCGGCCATCGCCGGGCTTCTCGATCCGGTCATGACCGAGGTGTTCGAGAACAAGGACAAGGCCATGCTGGTCTTGCTGCCGATTGTCGTGGTCGCGGTGTTCGCCGCCAAGAGCGGCGCCAATTACGGCCAGGCAGTGCTGATGAATTATGTCGGTCTGCGCATCATCGCGGATTTGCAAAAACGTCTGTTCAGTCATTTGATGGGCGCCGATTTGGCCTACTATCACAACACCGCCACGGGTAGCTTGATAGCGCGTTTTACTAATGATACCAATATGATGCGTGCAGCGGTGTCGACCGCGCTCACGGGTCTGGTCAAGGACCTGCTGACGGTGGTCTTCCTGGTCGGCCTGATGTTCTACAAGGACTGGTTTCTCGCCCTCGTCGTGTTCTTCGTGTTTCCCGTGGCGATTCTGCCGGTGTTCAAGATTGGCCGGCGCATGCGCAAGATTTCGGCCCGCGGGTTGGATCAGGTCGGAACGCTGACGTCGTTTCTTGACGAAACCTTCCAGGGCGCCCGCCATATCAAGGCCTATGGAGCGGAGGCCCACGAGACGCGCCGCGCCGGGGACGTGGTTGAGGGACTGTTCCGGCTGATCTTCAAGGCGGCCAGGGTGCGTTCCCTGGCGTCGCCGATCATGGAACTGCTCGGCGGCATCGCCATCGCCGTGGTGATTTACTATGGCGGGACTCGGGTCATCGGTGGCGACATGACCCTGGGCGCCTTCATGTCGTTCCTCGGCGCCCTGCTTATGGCCTACGAGCCCATGAAGCGGCTGGCCAATCTCAACGCCAACCTCCAGGAGGGCCTGGCCGCCGCCCAGCGGGTCTTCGCCCTGCTCGACGCCGAGCCCTCGATTGTCGACGCGCCTGACGCCCGGCCCCTGGCGGTGCGCGGTGGCGAGATTTTCTTCGACGATGTGCGCTTCACCTACGGACCGGAGACGGCGGCGCTCAACGGCATCAGCCTCACCGTGCCGGCGGGCAAAACAGCGGCGCTGGTCGGTCCCTCGGGGGCCGGCAAGTCGACCATCCTCAACCTTATCCCGCGGTTCTACGACGTCGGATCCGGTGCCCTGCGCATCGACGGCGACGATGTGCGTCACGTCACCCTGGCCAGCTTGCGCAGCTCCCTGGCCCTGGTCAGCCAGGATGTCAGCCTGTTTAACGACACGGTGCACAACAACATTGCCTATGGCCGCCAGGACGCCGGCGACGACGAGATTTGCGCGGCGGCCGTGGGGGCGGCGGCGGACGGGTTCATCAACGAGCTGCCCGACGGCTACGGCACCGTGGTCGGCGAGCATGGGGTCAAGCTTTCCGGCGGCCAGCGCCAACGTATCGCCATCGCCCGGGCCATGCTGAAAGACGCGCCCATTCTGCTGCTCGACGAGGCTACGTCGGCGCTCGATTCGGAATCCGAACGGCTGGTCCAGGACGCCCTCGCCAGCCTCATGAAGGGGCGCACCACCCTGGTTATCGCCCATCGCCTGTCGACGGTGACCGACGCCGATGTGATTTATTTCATCGAGGACGGGCGGGTCGTGGAGCACGGCAGTCACGCCGCGCTGCTGGCCCGGAACGGCGCCTACGCCCGGGTCTACCTCATGCAGTTCGCCGACGACGCAGCCGATGACGCCAAAGGCGCCGAGGTGGCGCGCGTCCGGGCTTAAGCTCCCAAGGGTCTGGACAAGTGAAGTTCCACAAGCGCTTGGCGCGAAATCCGGTTTTTCGTGATGTCCTGTGCGCCCTGGCGGCGGGTTACATTCGCCTGGTTCACGCCAGCGGCCGCTGGCGCGCATTTCATGATGAAATACCGCGGGCCTACTGGGACCGGAACGAGCCTTTCATCCTGGCCTTCTGGCACGGCCGGCTGCTCATGCTGCCCTATTGCTGGCGCCACCACGGCCAGACCCACATGCTCACATCCGCCCATCCCGATGGCCAGCTCATCGCCCGCACCATCGGCCGCTTCGGCTTCGGCACAGTAGCCGGTTCGACTCGGCGCGGCGGCTCGGCGGCGCTACGCGCCTTGTTGCACGCGCTTGCGGCCGGCGACTGTATCGGCATTACTCCAGACGGCCCGCGCGGCCCGCGAATGCGCGCCGGCGGCGCCGCCATCGACATCGCCCGGCTGTCCGGGGCGCCGATCGTGCCCCTGGCCTACAGCGCGTCGCGACGCAGCCTGCTGGGCAGTTGGGACCGCTTTCTCGTGCCCTGGCCGTTCAGCCGCGGGGTCTATGTCTGGGGCACGCCCCTGACCGTACCGCGCCATGCCGACGAGGCCGAGTTGGCCGCCGCCCGGCAAACCCTGGAACAGCGGCTTACCGCCGTGGCCGACGAGGCCGACTGGCTTATGGGCCAACCCGTCGTCGAGCCGGCAGATGTCGAGCTATGATGCTGGGTCTGTACCGATTGGCGACCATTCTGGCGGGGCCGCTCATCGGGCTCTATCTCGGACGCCGCCGCGCCGCCGGCAAGGAAGATCCGGAGCGTTTTCCCGAGCGCCTCGGCCAAGCGAGTGTGGAGCGGCCGGTCGGCGTCGTGGTTTGGATCCACGCCACCAGCGTCGGCGAATCCCTGTCCGTCCTGCCCCTGGTCGAGCGCCTGCTGTTGCGCCGCCCCGGCAGCCACGTGCTGGTCACCACCGGCACGGTGACCTCGGCCCGGCTCATGGCCGAGCGACTGCCCGAGCGCGCCCTGCACCAATACGTGCCGGTCGACCGGCCCGGTGCGGTGCGGCGCTTCCTCGACCACTGGCGGCCAGACCTCGCCCTGTGGACCGAATCTGAGTTCTGGCCCAATCTGGTCGCCGGCACCCAGGCGCGCGGTATCCCCATGGTGTTGGTCAACGGCCGCATGTCGGATCGCTCCTACCGGCGCTGGCGCCATCTCAGGGGCCTGATTCGTCCGTTGCTCGCCGGCTTCGCCCTGTGCCTGGCCCAAAGCGGGCGCGATGGCCAGCGCCTGACGTCGCTCGGCGCGGTTGACGTTCGCGTCGCCGGCAACCTCAAGACGGCGGCGGCACCGCTGCCGTCCAGCCATGCCGCCATGGAAACACTGCGGAAGGCGTTAGGTGGTCGCCCGCTGTGGTTGGCGGCCAGCACCCATGACGGCGAAGAGGCGATGGCGGCGGCGGTTCACAAGTCCCTGTCCGCGGCCCATCCGGACCTGTTGACGATTATCGTGCCGCGCCACCCGGAGCGAGGCGAGGCCATCGCCCAGGAGCTGCGAGGCAAGGGCCTCACCGTGGCCCGGCGCGCGGCGAAAGTGACCGTCGGCCGCGACACCGAAATTTATGTTGCCGACACCATGGGCGAGCTTGGCCTGTTCTACCGCCTGGCCACCGTGGTCTTCGTCGGCGGTTCCCTGGTGCCTCACGGCGGCCAGAACCCGCTAGAATCGGCACGGCTCGATTGCGCCGTGGTCCATGGTCCCCACATGACCAATTTCGCC
>JAYZAP010000341.1:0-10539 GCA_036339655.1 Pseudomonadota bacterium
GAAGCCCGGGGTATCCGCCACGACATTCTCGACGCTGCATTCGACGGCGTAACCCCCATCGCCCGCATCATCGAACTCGACCGTAAACAGCCCGAGTTCACCCAGACCTTCGCCGAATATATGGAAAACCGGATTACCGCCAAGCTGGCCGAGGAGGGCAGGCGCCATTTCGCCCTCAACAAGCCGCTACTTGAGAAGGTCGCCAGGAAATATCGGGTTCAGCCGCGCTTTATCGTCGCCCTGTGGGGCGTCGAGACCCGCTATGGCACCTATACCGGCGGCTTCCCGGTGATCGCGGCGCTCGCCACCCTGGCCTACGACGGCCGGCGCAGCGACTATTTCCGGGGCGAACTGCTCAAGGGCCTGACCATTCTCGACGAGGGCCACATCGCCCCTGCCGACATGATGGGGTCATGGGCCGGCGCCATGGGCCAAAGCCAGTTCATGCCGTCGAGTTTTCTTAACTTCGCGGTCGACTTCAACGGCGACAACCGCCGTGACATCTGGACCACCCAGGCCGACGTCTTCGCCTCGGCCGCCAATTACCTGGCGCGGTCGGGCTGGCGCGACGATCAGACCTGGGGCCGCGAGGTCATGCTGCCCGACGGCTTCGACCCGGCGCTCGCCGACCTCGACGTGGTCAAGCGCCTCAGCGCCTGGCAGAAATTGGGGGTGCGGCGCGCCGACGGCAGCGACCTGCCGACCCGTGATCTCAAGGCGTCGGTGGTGCTGCCGGGCGGCGAGGGCGGTCCCGCCTTTGTGGTCTACAGCAATTACCGGACCATCCTGAAATGGAACCGGTCACACTACTTCGCCATGTCGGTGGGGCGGCTTGCCGATCTAATCGGCGCAAAATAAAGTGGTTATGTCGTGTGGGATGAGTAGGACGACTACCAGATGATGGAAATCTAGACGAATGTACCGCCGTCGCCTTGGCCTGATCGTGGTGCAGGGATTGTTGGCCCTGACCCTTGGCGCTTGCGCCGAGATCCAGCTCTTTACCCACGCCACCAAGGAAATCGCCCGCACCACCAACCCCAACGACATCATGGGGACCTACAAGGTCGGCGACCCTTACGAAATCAACGGCGTCTGGTACACGCCGGCCGAAGACCCGGACTATGTGGAGACCGGCATCGCGTCGTGGTACGGCGAGGCGTTCCACGACAAACGCACCGCCAACGGCGCCATCTACGACATGAACGCTTTGACCGCGGCGCATCGCACACTGCCCATGCCGGTCAAGGTCAGGGTAACCAATCTGGACAACGGTCGTTCCATCGTCCTCGTCGTCAATGACCGTGGCCCCTTCGCCCAGGGCCGCATCCTCGATGTGTCGCGCCGCGCCGCCCAATTGCTAGGTTTCTACGAGGCCGGAACGGTGGTGGTGCGGGTCGAAGCCATCGGTGGCGGCGCCACTGACGAGGCGTTGGTGTCGGAAGCGCCCTATGACCCCGAGGCGCCGCCGCTGCCGGCCTCGCCGACCGGTTCGATCGAGGTCGAGGCGTTGACCGAGGTGGCCGCCATCGAACCGGTGACCACCGCCGGCGGCCATACCCTGTACGTACAGGCCGGCGCCTTCGCCGATTCGGATAACGCCCGCCGTCTGAGCGCCCAGTTGGCTCCCTTCGGCCAGGTCAAGACCACCATGGTCACCATCGACGGGCACGAATTCTTCCGCGTCCGCTTCGGGCCCCTGGCGACCACCGATGACGCCGCCGCCTTGCTCGACAAGATCATCGGCGCCGGCCACGCCAACGCCCACCTGGTTGTCGATTAAAACCGCCCAAGAGCGTCGAAATATCGCCACAGTTGGTTGCTATAGGCGGTACCGCTTCCCATAATCGGGCATTCGTTTTCCGGCGAGGTTTCATGTCGTTGCTCCATCCGATCAACCCGCGCACTTTCGGCCTTGCGCTGTTCGTAGCGCTCGCTGTCACCAACGCCGCGCCGGCTCTTGATACGCCCGCCAAACAGGCTATCCTCATCGATGACGTGACCGGCACGGTGCTGTTCGAGAAGAACGCCGACGACCTCATGCCGCCGTCGTCCATGAGCAAGATCATGACCGTCTACATGGTCTTCGAGCGCCTCGGCGAGGGCAGCCTGAAGCTCGAAGACACCCTGCCGGTCAGCGAAAAGGCATGGCGCAAGGGCGGCTCGAAAATGTTTGTCGAGTTGGGCTCGCGGGTGACCGTCGAGGATCTGCTACGCGGCATCATTGTCCAGTCGGGCAACGACGCGACCATCGTCGTCGCCGAGGGCCTGGCCGGCGAAGAAGCGCTATTCGCCGACGAAATGACGGAACTGGCGCGCAGCCTCGGTCTCGCCTCCAGCACCTTCCGTAACGCCAGTGGCTGGCCCGACGACGAGCATATGGTGACCGCCCGCGACATGGCGCTGCTCGCTCACCTGACGATCCATAACTTCCCCCAGTACTACGGGTACTATTTGGAGCTGGAATTCACCTACAACAACATTCGTCAGGGCAACCGGAATCCGCTGCTGTACAAGAAGATCGGCGCCGACGGCCTCAAGACCGGCTATACGGAAGCCGCCGGCTACGGCCTTGCGGGCTCGACGGTGCGCGACGGGCGGCGCCTGATCCTGGTCATCAACGGTCTCGAATCCGCCGGCCAGCGATCGCGCGAGGCGGAACGGCTGATCGAGTACGGCTACCGCGAGTTCACCAATTATCCCCTGTTCGAGGCCGGCGAGACCGTTGCCGACGCGGAAATCTGGCTCGGCGACAAGGCCACGGTATCCCTGGTGCTGGAACAGGATCTGGTGACCACCCTGGGGCGCAAGGCGCGGCGCAAAATGGCGATCAAGGTGGTCTATGACGGTCCGATCCCGGCACCCATCGCGCGCGGCACGCCAATCGCCAGGCTGATTCTCACCGCACCCAACACGGAAACCATCGAACTGCCCCTGGTGGCCGGCGCCGATGTCGCCATGCTCGGCCCCATCAGCCGCATCGGTGCCGCCATCCGTTACCTAATCTTCGGCGCGTCGACCCCTTGACGCCCTCCGGTACGACAAAAGGTCGCTTCATCACGCTCGAGGGCGGTGAGGGGGCCGGAAAATCGACCCAGGTCGAGCAGTTGTGCGAGGCCTTGCGCGGCCGGGGTCTGGAGGTCGTCGCGACCCGCGAACCCGGTGGCAGTGACGGCGCCGAGGCCATCCGTGCCTTGCTGGTAACCGGCGATACGGCGCGCTGGGACCCCTTGACCGAAGCCTTGTTGAATTTCGCCGCCCGCCGCGACCATTACACTCGCACCATTGCCCCCACCCTGGCCAGCGGCGCCTGGATCGTCTGCGACCGCTTCGCCGATTCAACCATGGCCTATCAGGGCTACGGCCTCGACGTCGACCGCGACATCCTGCGTCAACTGTACAAAACCGTGCTCGGCGATTTTGCCCCGGACCTCACCATCGTGCTCGACCTGCCCGTGGATGTAGGGCTGGGACGCGCCAACCGACGCGGCGGCGACGACCGCTACGAACGCATGGATATCGAGTTTCACCAGCGCCTGCGCGACGGGTTTCTCGAGATTGCCGCCAATGAACCAGAACGCTGCGCAGTTGTCGACGCCGAGGCCGACATGGCGACGGTCGCAGCCGCGGTTCTGGCGTTGGTTATCGGCCACCTGGACAGCGACAATGGCTGAAATCGACAGCGATACGCCGGATATTCCACCGCCGCCCCGGAAGAACCCAGAGCTTATCGGCCACGGCGCCGCCGAGGCCGCGCTTCTCGACGCCTGGAACTCGGGACGCATGGCCCACGCCTGGATGTTGTGCGGTCCCAAAGGCATCGGCAAGGCGACCCTGGTCTATCGTTTTGCCCGGTTCGCCCTGGCTGGCGGCGGGGGCGGCGGTTTGTTCGGCGATGCCCCCAACGGCCTCGCCATGGAGCCGGAGGACCCGGTGTTTCGCCGGGTCGCGGCCGGCGGCCACGCCGACATGATGACGGTGACGTTCTCCTTTGACGACAAGCGCAAGCGCTGGCGCGAGGAAATCGTGGTTGACGACGTCCGCGCCCTGGGGCCGTTCATGCGACTCACCGCATCCGAGGGGGGCTGGCGGGTGGCGGTGGTCGACAGCGCCGATAACATGAACATCAACGCCGCCAACGCGCTTCTCAAAATACTCGAAGAACCCACGGATAAAACATTGTTATTGCTTGTCAGTCATTCTCCAGGTCGCCTGTTGCCAACAATTCTCTCGCGGTGCCGCCGGCTCACGATGCGGCCACTGGACGAGGCCCAGGTCACGGATTTCCTCAGCCGCCACCGTCCCGAACTCGACGCCGGCGAGGCGACGGCCCTGGCCCGCCTAGCCGAAGGCAGCCCCGGCCGGGCTCTGCGTCTGGCCGACGCCGGTGGTCTGGCGCTCTACGGCGAAATGGTCGAGATGTTGTCCGCCGTGGATGGCCTCGATGTGGCGGGGCTTCACGCCATGGCCGACCGCATGGCCCGGGTCAATGCCCGCGACGCCTTCGCCACGCTGATGGAATTGCTCAGCCAATGGCTGGTTCGCATGGTCCTCGCCGGCGCGGCCGGCACCACGCCCAATGAGGTGATGGCGGGCGAGGGCGCGGTCGTCGAGCGGCTGCTGGCCCGCGCCAGTCTTGAACAATGGACCGAGGTGTGGGAAAAGATTGGCCGCCTCGCGGCCGACGTGGAGCGTATCAACCTCGACCGCAAGCAGGTCGTAATCAGCGCCTTCAACGCGCTGGAGGCCACCGCCTGCAACTAGCTGCACAACGTACCGTTTTCGGGAGCCCGGAATGTCCGCGCCCACATTCTACGTCACGACGCCGATCTACTACGTCAACGATTCGCCCCATATCGGTCACGCCTATACCACCGTGGCCTGCGATGCGTTGTCGCGGTTCATGCGGCTCGACGGAATCGAGGTGAAATTCCTCACCGGCACCGACGAGCACGGCCAGAAGGTGGAGAATGCGGCCCAGGCCGCCGGCGAGGCGCCCCAGGACTTCGTTGACCGGGTGTCCCAGCGGTTCCGCGACCTGCGCGAGCCCCTGGGTCTAACCAACGACGACTTCATTCGCACCACCGAGGACCGCCACACCGCTTCGGTTCAGCGGTTGTGGCGCGAGCTGGTCAAGCATGACGAAATCTACCTCGGCACCTATGCTGGCTGGTATTCGGTGCGCGACGAGGCGTTTTACGCCGAGTCCGAACTGGTCGACGGCATGGCGCCGACCGGCGCGCCGGTCGAGTGGGTCGAGGAGCCGAGCTATTTCTTCCGGCTGTCGGCCTGGCAAGACCGGTTGCTGGCGTTCTACGAGGAAAACCCCGATGCGGTCATGCCCGCATCGCGGCGCAACGAGGTCATCAGCTTCGTCAAGGGCGGCCTGCTCGACCTCTCGGTGTCGCGTACCAGCTTCAAATGGGGAGTGCCGGTACCCGACGACCCGGACCATGTGATGTACGTCTGGGTCGACGCTCTGACCAACTACATGACGGCGGCGGGCTATCCCGACACCGACTGCGACGACTTCAAGAAGTTCTGGCCAGCCGATCTGCACATGGTGGGCAAGGACATCGTGCGCTTTCACGCGGTCTACTGGCCGGCTTTCCTCATGGCCGCCGGGCTGGAACCGCCTAAGCGGGTCTATGCCCACGGCTGGTGGACCAGCGAAGGCCAAAAAATATCCAAATCTCTGGGCAACGCCATCGAGCCGCTTGGTTTAATCGGAAAGTTCGGCCTCGATCCGGTGCGCTACTTCATGCTTCGCGAGGTACCGTTCGGCAACGACGGTGATTTCTCCCAGCGCGCCATGATCAACCGCATCAACGGCGACCTAGCCAACGACTTCGGCAATCTCGCCCAGCGCACCCTGTCAATGATCGCCAAGAACTGTGACCGCCAGGTGCCGACGCCTGGCGATTTCAGTGACGACGATAAGGTCTTGCTGGCCGCCGCCGGCGACCTGCTGGACATCATGCGCGAACACATGAAGGTTCAGGAGTTCCACGCCGCCCTGGCCGCTCAGTGGCGGGTCATTGCCGAGGCCAACCGCTACGTCGACGCCCAGGCGCCATGGACTCTGCGCAAGACCGACCCGGCGCGCATGGCGACGGTGCTCTATGTGTTGGCCGAGGTTATCCGGCGTCTCGCCATTCTCGCCCAGCCAGTGACACCGGGCGCCGCGGGCCACATGCTCGACCAGCTCGCGGTGGCCGAGGACGCCCGTGGCTTCGCCAATCTCGGCGCCGACAACGCCTTGACGTCGGGAACGCCGCTGCCTAAGCCCCAAGGCGTGTTTCCGCGCCATGTGGAAGAGGCAGAGGAGGGCACCTAGTGCTGGTCGACAGCCACTGTCATCTCGACATGAAGGGACTTTCCGACGAGCTCGACGACGTTATGGCGCGGGCCGCCGACGCCGGGGTCGGCATGGCCCAGACAATTTGCACCCGGCTGACCGAGTTCGACAAGATATTGGCCCTGGCGCGGCGCCGTGACGACATCTATTGCTCGGTGGGTATTCACCCCCACAATGTAGACAGCGAGCCCGAAGCCACAGTGGAAACCCTGGTGGAACTGGCCGGCGACACCAAGGTCATCGGTATCGGCGAGACCGGGCTCGACTATTTCTACGACCACAGCCCACGCGAGGCCCAGCGCGCCAGCTTGCGGGTCCACGCGGAGGCAGCGCGGGAGACCGGCCTGCCGCTCATCGTACACACCCGTGACGCCGACGACGATACTGTCCAAATCCTCGCCGACGAGGTCTGGAAGGGGGCGTTTCCGGGTCTCATCCATTGCTTCAGTACATCCAGAGAAGTCGCTGAAAAATCGCTTGAATTAGGATTTTATATTTCCATCGCTGGCATCGTTACCTTCAACAATGCCGAGGCCCTGCGCGAGACCATGCGCGACGTGCCCCTGGAGCGCCTGCTGGTCGAGACCGACGCGCCCTATCTGGCGCCGGTGCCCATGCGCGGAAAACGCAACGAACCGGCGTTCGTCGCCCATGTGGCCGAGCGCATGGCGCAGATCAAGGGCGTCACCACCGAATCCCTGGCTCAGGCAACCACTGATAACTTCTTTAAATTGTTCACGAAAGCCAACCGGCCTGGCGGTCAGACCGCATGCGCGTAACTATACTCGGCTGTGGGCCGTCGGGCGGTGTACCGCTGGTCGGCTGTGATTGCCCGGTTTGCGCCTCGAATGACCCAAAAAACCGCCGTTCGCGGCCGTCCATCGCCGTGGAGCAAGGCGCTACACGATTGCTGATCGACGCCGCGCCGGATCTGCGACAACAGATGCTGAGCACCGGTTTGAGCCGTTTTGACGCGGTATTGCTGACCCACGAGCATGCCGACCACACCAACGGCACGGACGACCTGCGGTCGGTCAATCACCAGATGGATCGGCCGCTTGACGTCTACAGCTCTCCCAAGACCCTTGAATTGGTGCAACAGCGTTTCGGCTACGCGTTCAAGCCCAATGAGCCCGGCCGCGGCTGGTACAAGCCGGAACTGGTTCCGCGCGCTCTGGGTTTTGAACCTGTAACCATCGGCGACATTGAGGTTCGGTCGTTCAGCCAAGCCCACGGACCCCTGGAAACCCTGGGTTTTCGTTTCGGTGACGTGGCATATTCCACGGATACCAACGGGCTGTCCGACTCGGCCTTCGAAGCCCTCGACGGCGTCGGCCTGTGGATTGTCGATTGCCTGCGGCCGGGCAGGAACCCCATGCATGCCCATCTCGACCTCAGCCTCGAATGGATCGCCAGGGTCAAACCACGCCGCGCCATCCTGACCCACATGAACCACGAGTTCGACTACCACGAACTGTCCAAATCGCTGCCGGAAGGGGTCGAGCCGGCATATGATGGAATGGACATAGATTGGTAGTTAAGGCTCTCTATATTATGGGATATAGAACATTTCCCATAATATATCTTATGCGGTTTATCTTTATGGCCCTATGGCCCGGCCGGCGCGCTACTCTGTTGCCGCCCCTTCAATCAGTCCGGTGGTAACGCCATGAGTACAATCGATCAGCGTCTCGACGTCATGGCCCGGCTGCGCGACCCGGAGAACGGTTGTCCCTGGGATGTGGAGCAGACGTTCGCCACCATCGCGCCCTATACCATCGAAGAGGCCTACGAAGTCGCCGATGCGATAAATGACGAGGACTGGCCCGCCCTTGTCGACGAACTAGGCGATTTGCTGTTCCAGGTGGTGTTTTACGCCCAAATGGCGCGCGAGGCCGGACGCTTTGACTTCTCGGCCATCGCCGCCGGCGCGGTCGACAAGATGGTGCGCCGCCATCCCCATGTGTTCGAGGACAGCGAGATCGCCACGGCCGAGGCGCAAACCCATGCCTGGGAGGCTCACAAGGCCGAGGAGCGTGGCGCCAAGGCCGAGGCGGAGGGCCGCGCGCCAAGCGCCCTCGATGGGGTAACCCGAGCCCTGCCCGCCCTGATCCGCGCCATCAAACTGCAGAACCGGGCTGCCCGGGTCGGGTTCGACTGGCCGACCCTGCCCCCAGTCATCCATAAGATCGAGGAAGAAATCGCCGAAGTCCGGGGTGAATTGAGTGACGGCGCCACGCCCGACCGGCTGGCCGACGAAATCGGCGACCTGCTGTTCGCCTGCGTCAACCTGGCGCGCCATGCCGGCGTTGACCCGGAGGCCGCGCTACGCCAGGGCAACACCAAGTTCGAGCGCCGCTTTCGCCGCATCGAGGCGCGTTTGGCCGAAGATGGCCGGGGTCCCGACGATTCGGACCTGGCCGAAATGGACCGCCTGTGGGACCGGGCCAAGGCCGAGGAACCCGGCAAATGAGTTCGGAACACCTCGATCTCTGGCCCACTAAATTTGTCCGCCGACAGCTTGAAGACATCGAGGCAGCAAACCAGTCTCTCATCGACCTGGTGCGCGGGCTTGAGCGCCAGCATCGCGATCTGACCACCGGTTACCGCTCACCCAACCTGTTCAACCGCAATGACCCGGGCGTCGATTGGCTGCGCGACCAGGTCAATCAGACGGTTGTCGACTACCTCGCCCACCTGGGCATGGACTATCCTATCGATTGGATCGTGCAGGGCTGGGCCAACATCAACCGCCTGGGCGACTACCACGACGCCCACAACCACCCCGTGCCTACCTTAGCGGCACCTACTATACGCCCAGGTGCCCGAGAGCCGCGAGCCGCTCAAGACACGCAACGACCTGCGGCCCGGCCGGATCACGTTCCACGACCCGCGCCCCGGCGTGAATATGACCGCCATCAAAGGCGACCCCTATGTGGACCCGGAGTTCACGGTCGATCCGGCGCCCAGCCTGTTGCTGCTATGGCCGGCGTTCATCAACCACTTCGTCCACCCCAACCTGTCGAAGCAGACCCGCATCAGCATCAGCTTCAACATCGTGTTGAAATGGTCGGACTATTACTTGCCCGACCAGGGGTAGGTCAGGCATCTTTTAGCAGGCAGATCAGGGCTGTGTTGTCGAGGCGGCCCTCGCCGCGCTCGTGAAGCCGGGCGTATTGCTGTTCGATGGCGGCTGTAACGGCCAACAACGAGCCGTTTCGGCCGGCCTCGTCGAGGCAGATACGCAGATCCTTGCGCATCCAGCGGCGGCGAAACCGAAATCGAACGTACCCTCGATCATGGTGCCGGCACGGTTGTCCATCTGCCACGACTGGGCCGCGCCCTTGGAGATCACGTCAACCACCCGCTCCATGTCGAGGCCAGCTTTCATGCCGAAGTTGATCGCCTCGGCAAGGCCCTCGATGACCCCGACGCCGCAAATCTGGTTGCACATCTTGGTGAGTTGCCCCGAACTCACCAGCCCCATCAGCGTGACCGACTTGGCGAAGCAATCGATGGCGGGGCGGGCGCGCTCGAAGTCCGCGTTGCCGACGCAGATGAAGACCATCTCGGCCCCAGCCGCGGCCTCGGCGGGCGTGGCGCCGGACCGGCCCTAGTACTCTGCGGTCCAGGCCTCGGCCTTGGCGGTGGTGCGATTATAGACGGCAACGTCGTGGCCGCCGGAAGCGAGGTGTCCGGCCATGGGATAGCCCATGTTGCCCAGACGGATGAATGCCACTTTCATAGGTGAACTACTCCGTGAGGTTTCTTGGCGTGATGTGTCTTGGAAAGAGGATAGTTCAGCAGCCGCCGTCAATCACCGCCCAAACCCAGCGCGGGTTCACGGCGGGGGCGTAATCGGGCAGGACCGCGGGTATCTTGCGCTCCGCCATGAGAAATTCCGAGGTGAAATGGAGCGCCCGCGCGGCGCCCCCCCCAAGCCACCGCGTTGACGCCTGCTGTTCCAGGGTGGGAAAGTCGTAAAGCGCCAGTACGCCGGCAACCTCCTCGGGATTGCCGCCAATCAGGTCGACGATGGCCTGGACCGGCTCGGAGTCCGGCGTCCAGGCCTCCGGGTCGTCGCGATAGGCGGCGTCGGCGGCGACCAGAGTCTTGACGAACTTGCACATGAAGCCGGGATTGTCGGCGGTGAAGGCGCGGCTCGCCACCATGCCGTCGAAGGT
>JAYZAP010000342.1:0-5046 GCA_036339655.1 Pseudomonadota bacterium
GATATCCTGATCAACAACGCCGGCGGCCCGCCGCCCGGCGATTTCCGCGAATGGGACCGCGAGACCTGGATCAGCGCCCTCGATGCCAACATGCTGACCGCGATTTTTCTCATCAAGGATACGGTGGACGGAATGATTGAGCGCGGCTTTGGCCGCATCGTCAACATCACCTCGAGCTCCGTAAAGGCGCCGATCGAAGTGCTCGGCTTGTCGAATGGCGCGCGTAGCGGCCTCACCGGATTCACCGCCGGCGTGGCGCGCAAGACCGTGCGCCACAACGTCACCATCAACGGCCTGCTGCCGGGGCCGTTTGATACAGACCGGCTGCGATCGGGCTTTACCTATGCCGCCGAAAAGTCGGGGCGGCCGTTCGTAGAACTGTTCGCCGAGGGCGCCGCCGCCAACCCGGCCGGCCGGTTCGGCACGGCGGAAGAGTTCGGCGACGCCTGCGCCTACCTGTGCAGCGCCCAGGCCAGCTACATCACTGGCCAGAACCTGCTGTTGGATGGCGGCAACTATCCGGGTTCGTTCTAGGCCCGAACTCCGATGGGGTCAGGTCTTTTGGCTTAACATCAGAGTCTTAGAACCATTTTAGAAATGCTAAAATGAAAGACATGACCCCAATGTGAGTGGTTTGCTGCGATGCTTTAGTGGCGCTCGATGTGGATGCGGTTGCCCTGTAGCGACAGGGCGAGCTTGCCGGCTTTTAGAGCCAGGGCGTCTTCGCCGAACAACTCGCGGCGCCAGCCGTGAAGGGCGTTGACGTCGGCGCCGTTGCCGCTGGCGATCTGCTCGAGATCGGCGGTGTTGGCGACCAGTCGCTGGGCGACGTCGTACTCGTCGCACTTCATCTTTAGCAGCACTTTGAGAAGCTCGACCACCGGTCCGATGCCGCGGGCCGGCGGGTTGTGTTTTTTGACCTTGGGCCAGTCCGCCTCGAGCGTCGCCTTGCCTTTCCTGACAGCGGCCAAAATGCCATCGCCCATGACGCCCTCGGCCATTTTTCGGCTGACGCCGCGGGTCCGGGCAAGGTCGTTGACTGTGGCCGGCTTGCGGGCGGCGATATCCAGCAGGGATTCATCGCGCACCACCCGGTTGCGCGGCAGGTCGCGGGTCTGGGCCTCGCGCTCGCGCCACCCGGCGACCTCGCGCAACAGGGTGAGGAAGCGGCCGTCGGTCGAGCGCGACTTGAGCCGGCGCCAGGCGTTGTCGGGACGCTGTTCGTAGATTGACGGGTCATTGAGTACCGCCATTTCTTCGGACAACCAGGCGGTTCGGCCGGTGCGCTCAAGCTGGCTTGCCAGACGCTCGTAAATTACCCGCAGGTGGCGCACGTCATCGATGGCGTACTCAAGCTGGCGCTCGGTCAGGGGCCGGTGGGACCAGTCGGTGAAGCGCAGGGATTTGTCGATTCGCGCCTTGGCCAGTTTCGACGCCAATGCCTCGTAGGACACCGAATCGCCGAAGCCGCAGACCATGGCGGCGACCTGGCTGTCGAACAGCGGCGCCGGAATGCGGCCGTCCAGGTGGTGAAAAATCTCGATGTCTTGGCGCGCCGCGTGGAACACTTTGACCACGTCGGGGTCGGCCAGCAAGGCGAACAACGGGCTCAGGTCCATGCCGGGCGCCAGGGCGTCGATGGCGACTGCGTCGTCTGGGCCGGCGACCTGGGCCAGGCACAGCTTGGGCCAGAACGTGCTCTCACGCATGAATTCCGTGTCGACGGTGACGTAATCCGCCCACGCCAAACGCTGGCACAGGGAGGCGAGTTCATCGGTGGAGGTGATCAGGGTGGCTGACATGGCCAATATCTATAGCCCGTCACGACCTTGGGGCGTTAACGCAATTTTCGGCGGCGTTCCTTGACAACAGGCCCCGTTCCGTGCGCTTTTCCGCATCCACCGGCCTTGCCCCTCGGAGCGCGCGCCGGGATCACCGGACAGGAAACTGGAATGCATCGTTACCGGACCCATACTTGCGACGATTTGCGGCCCGAACACGTGGGCGAAGAGGCCCGGTTATCTGGCTGGGTCCACCGCATCCGCGATCACGGAAATCTATTGTTTCTCGATCTCCGCGACCACTACGGAATTACCCAGTGCGTGGTCGATACCGACGGTACCCACTTCGCCGCGGTCGAGGCATTGCGGCCCGAGAGTGTCGTCACCCTCACCGGCACGGTGGTGAAGCGCACCGACGATACCATCAATCCAGGCCTCGCCACCGGCCAGGTCGAGCTGTCGATTGATGGTTTCCATGTCCAGTCCGAGGCCGGAATGCTGCCGTTGCAGGTCCACGGTGATCAGGAATACCCGGAGGAAACCCGCCTGCGCTACCGCTTCCTCGATTTGCGCCGCGAAAAGATGCATCGCAATATCATGCTGCGCTCGGCGATCATCGCTAGTATCCGCCGCCGCATGATCGACCAGGGCTTCACTGAGTTCCAGACCCCGATCCTGACCGCCAGTTCGCCGGAAGGGGCGCGCGATTTTCTGGTGCCCAGCCGATTGCACCCGGGTGAGTTCTACGCCCTGCCCCAGGCGCCCCAGCAGTTCAAGCAATTGGTCATGATGTCCGGCTTCGACCGCTACTTTCAGATTGCCCCGTGCTTTCGTGACGAAGACGCCCGCGCCGACCGCTCGCCGGGCGAGTTCTACCAGCTCGATGTGGAGATGTCCTTCGTCGAGCAGGAGGATGTCTTCGCTGCCCTGGAGCCGCTGTTCGTCGGCCTGTTCGACGAGTTCAGTGACCGCGCGGTGACCGGGCCGACATTCCCGCGCATTACCTACGCTGACGCCATGCTCAAATACGGCAGCGACAAGCCGGATCTGCGCAATCCCCTCGAGATGAGCGATGTCACCGACAGCTTCGAGGGTTCCGGCTTTAAGATTTTTGCCTCCATGATCGCCGACAACGGGGAGGTTCGGGTCTACGCTATACCGGGGCCCAAGGGCGGCAGCCGGGCGTTCTGTGACCGCATGAACGGCTGGGCCCAGGACCAAGGACAACCGGGTCTGGGATCTATCATCTTCCGCGACGGCGAAGGGTCCGGCCCCGTGGCCAAGAACATCGGCCCGGAGCGCACTGGAAATCTTCGTAAAAAATTAAATTTGAACGACGGTGATGCAATTTTCTTCATATGTGGCGTACCCAGGGATATTTCCCAATTTTCCGCCGCCGCTCGCGATCGCCTAGGCCAGGAGTTGGATCTTATCGAGGCCAACGCCTTCCGGTTTTGCTGGATCGTCGACTACCCCATGTTCGAGCGCAACGACCAGAGTGGCGAGATCGAGTTCAGCCACAATCCGTTCTCCATGCCTCAGGGCGGCATCGAGGCCCTGGAAACCAAGGACCCGCTCGATGTGCTGGCGTTCCAGTACGACATCGTCTGCAACGGGATCGAGTTGTCCAGCGGGGCCATCCGCAATCATTTGCCGGCGGTCATGTACAAGGCGTTCGAAATCGCCGGCTATGCGGCCGAAACCGTGGAGGCGAAGTTTCCCGGTCTGCTCCAGGCCTTCCAGTATGGTGCGCCGCCCCACGGCGGCATCGCGCCGGGCATCGACCGTATCGTCATGCTGTTGGCCGACGAGCCCAACATTCGCGAGGTCATCCTGTTCCCCATGAACCAGCAGGCCCAGGATTTGATGATGAGCGCTCCGGCGCCCGTCGACGAGCAGGCGCTCAAGGATGTCCACGTTCGTGTCCAACATCCGCCCAAGCTCAAGGACGACAGCTAAATCTTCTGCTTCGCGGTCCGGAATCGGACAGAAGGTCGGTGACTACTGGGTTATAACTGGCCCATGATCGGAGCCCACACCCTGACGCTTCCACTTGTGCCGCCGTACCCGTGGCCATGGCTGCTGTCGTTCCTTGGCGCCCGCGCCATACTGGGGGTCGAGGCGGTGGTCGGTGACGGTTACCGGCGCAGTATCGCCACTGACGATGGCGCCGCTATCATCGAAGTCCGCCTCGACCCAGGCGGCCGGGCGCTTGTGGTGTGCTGTTGTCAGCCGCTAGCGGGCCTGGAGGACCGGCTGCGCCGCCAGTTCGACCTTTACGCGGACCCGGCGGTCATCGACCGTCAACTCGGCGCCGACCCCCTATTGGCACCCCTGGTCGCCGCCCGGCCGGGCTTGCGCGTGCCCAAGGCGTGGGACGTCTTTGAATTGGCCGTCCGCGCCATCGTTGGCCAGCAGGTCAGCGTCGCTGGGGCGACCACCGTGACCGGGCGCATCGCCGCGTGGTTCGGCACGCCGCTGGCGGGCGCCGACGGCCCGGTGAACCGTGTATTCCCGACCCCTGAGCAGCTTGCCGAGGCCGATGTCGCCGCCACCGGCATGCCGGGTAAGCGGGCTCGGACCATCAATAATTTAGCCGCCGCCGTGGCCAAGGGCGACGTGGTGTTCGACGACTTCGACGGTTTGGAAGACATGGTCGAAAACCTCTGCGCCCTGCCGGGCATCGGGCCGTGGACCGCCAATTACATCGCCATGCGCGGGCTCGGCCTAGCCGACGCCTTTCCCGTCGGTGACTTTGGCTTGGTGCGCGCCTTCGAGGCCCGGGGCAAGACCCTGACCCATGCCGAACTGACCGCCCGCGCCGAGGCATGGCGCCCGTGGCGGGCCTATGCCACCATGCATCTTTGGGCCAGCTCGGACGCCGGAGGATAACCGTCATGACCACAACACTACATTTCGCCACCTTGCATTACGATCGTATTCCATCGCCCATTGGCGAGGTGCTGATAATGTATAAAGGCGAAGCGCTCTGCGTGCTCGACTTCGACGACTACGAGGACCGCATGCGCAAGCTGCTGGCACGGCGATTCGATAATCCCGACCTGGTCGATAAGCGTGCGCCCGCGAGTCTTCGCCGCAAGTTGGAAGCCTATTTCGAGGGTGACATCACCCGCGTTGATGACATCCCGACAGAGACTCGCGGCACCGCCTTTCAGGAGCGGGTGTGGACGGCGCTTCGCGACATTCCCGCCGGCGAGACCACGTCCTATGGCGCACTGGCCAAGCGGCTCGGCGAGCCCGGCGC
>JAYZAP010000343.1:0-5747 GCA_036339655.1 Pseudomonadota bacterium
GTTGGGCACCAGGATGCTTTGGCCTTCGGCGACGGCCACATTACGCGCCGCCACGGCGGCGCCGAAGCTGGTCGAGGGCGTGACGGCGATATCCTCGGCGGTGGCGCCAATCATGCCGGCGAACAGGCGACGCACGGTTTCGGCCTCGGCCGGCACCGCCTCGGGGTCGAGCTCCCAGGGTCGCGCCTTGCGGGCGATCCCGGCCTTACCGGCAGCGACGCTGGCGCGCAACAGCGGCGAGCGGGCGGCGCTGTTGAGGTAGGTAATGCCGTCGGGAATATCGAACAGGTGGCGCTGGTTGGGAATCATTACTCGCTACTCCGGACGGCGTGCGCGCATATGAAAATGTTGCAGGCCACCGCTTTCCAAGGCGGCGTTGCGGAACCTGCTGGCCCGCACCCGCGCGGCGAATATGTCATCACCGAGCAGACCCTGGATTTTCTCGCCCTCGGGACCGGCGAGGCGCTGCAAGTCGCGCCGGCTGATTTCGGTCGACGGGCCGTTATGGTCGATGAACTCGAGGTCAACGAACCCGGCCGCGCGCAGCCCCTGGTCGTAGACCGCCTGAGGCTCGAAATGGAACGTCAGGCCGTAGTTCACAGTCTCCCGCACATAGCCGGCAAAGTCATCGGCGCCGGCATGAGAGCCGTCATCGCCCATACCTTCGAAGAAGTCGGCGCAAATCAGCCGCCCGCCGGGCTTGAGAACCCGATAGGGCTCGGTCAGGAAGGCCGCCTTGTCGGTCATATGGCAGACCACGTCCTTGCAGAACACCACGTCGAATTCGCCGCCACCGAACGGCATGGGCCCCGGCGTCACGTGGCGCAGGGTCACCAGGCCGGCGACCCCCGCCGCCTCGACCGCGACCCGCGCCCGTTCGAGCGAATCGGTTTCAACGTCGATGCCGGTAACGTGGCCGGCGTTGTGGTCGCGGGCCAACATCAGGGTGGCGCCGCCCAGGCCGCAGCCGAGATCAAGGACCGACAGTCCCGACAGGTCAACGCCTTCGAGCATGAGCGCGACCTCGGGCGCGCCGCCGGGCGACAGAAAGCCCTTGCCGTAGAGCATCTCCATACCTTCGACCACCCGGTCCTTGTACTGCTCGACGTCTTGCTCACCACTCATGGACGCTATTCCCTCGTTGCATCGCTCAAAGCTGCCAGCGGCGCAGGCCGTCGGCCAGGACCAGCGCGCGCCACATGCCCTTGACGTCGGCGACCAGCCCGCCGGGCCTGACCAGGGCTCCAAGGCGGGCGCCGTCGAAACCGCGGTAAAGGTCGTGGGCGACGGCGCCGATCACGGCGTCATAGTCGGCCGCCGCCGCCAGGGTTTCCAGCAGGTCGAGGCCATAGGCCGCCGCCGCCTCGGCGCGGTCGGCCAGGGGGTCGTGAACATCGACCTGGAGACCGGCGGCGGTCAGCCCGGCAATCAGGTCGGCGACCCGGCTGTTGCGCAGGTCCGGGACGTTTTCCTTGAAAGTCAGGCCGAGCACCAGCACCCGGCCGCTGACGACCAAGCCGGCAATCTCGCCGGCGACAAATGCGCCCATGTCATCGTTGATACGACGCCCGGCGAGAATGACCTCGGGCTCGTGGCCGACCTGGCGCGCCCGGTGGGCCAGGTAATAGGGGTCGACGCCAATGCAATGGCCGCCGACCAGGCCGGGGCGGAAATCGAGGAAGTTCCATTTGGTCGCCGCCGCGTCGAGCACGTCGTGGGTGGAAATATCCAGGCGATGGAAGATCCGCGCCACCTCGTTGATGAAGGCGATGTTGATGTCGCGCTGGGCGTTCTCGATGACCTTGGCGGCCTCGGCAGTCTTGATGTCGCGAGCCCGGTAGATGCCGCCCGACGTGGTCGTGCCGTATACCGCCGCCAGGGTCTCGGTGACTTCCAGGGTCTGGCCCGCCACCACCTTGGTGAGTTGGTCGTGGGTATGCTCGGCGTCGCCGGGATTGACCCGCTCGGGCGAGTAACCGAGAAAGAAATCGGCCCCGGCGCGGAGCCCGGACGCGGCCTCCAGGGCCGGCCCCAGCACATCCTCGGTAGCGCCGGGATAGACCGTGCTTTCCAGGGTGACGATGGCGCCGCCGCCAGCCACCAGATGGCCGCCGATGGTCCGCGCCGCCGCCTCCAGGGCGGTCAGGTCGGGCCGCTTTTCATCGTCCACCGGCGTCGGCACGGTGATGATGAAAATGTCGGACCCGGCGAGGTCTTCCGGGTCGGCAGTGAGCCGCGCCGTGGTCGCGGATAGCACCAGAGGGTCGGTCTCGCCGGTGCGGTCCACGCCGCCGCTCAACGCGGCGACCCGGCCGCCATCCAGGTCGTAGCCGATCACTCCGAAATGGCGGGCCAGAGCCAGAACCAGCGGTAGGCCGACGTAACCCAGACCAATAACGGAGATGCGCGGCGAAGCAGCCATGAAGACTCACACGTTGTACCAGGGGGTACTAGCGCGCCGAAGGGCGCGCCGTCAATCGGCGAGACCGAGACGGCCGAGCTGGCGGGCGATAACCGCCGTTTCGTCATAAAGAGCCAGGGCCCGCTCGCGCCCCGCCGCGCCGAATCGCGAACGGAGAGCCGCGTCATTCGCCAACCCCTCCAGAGCCGCTGCCAAAGCCAACCGGTCAGCCACCGGCACCAGCCGCCCGGTCGCACCGTCAATGACCTCTTCGCGGGCGCCACGAATATCCGTGGCGACCACCGCGAGGCCGGTCATCATGGCTTCAATGATGGAACGGGGCATGCCCTCGCGATGGGACGGCAGGGTGAAGATGTCGGCGGCGCGGAGCAAGGCGGGCACATCATCGCGGGCGCCGAGCAGGCGCAGGCGGGGCCCCAGGGCCGGGTCGGCCACGACGGCGTCGATGGCGTCGGCGATACCCTCGGCGTGGTCGCTGGCCAGGCGTTCGCCGACGACCCACAGCCAGGCATGGAGCCCGGTCATGGCCTGGAACAGTTCGCGATAACCCTTCTCGGCGACCAGCCGGCCGATGACCATAACCACCACCGCGTCGTCGGGGGTATCCAGGGCCCAGCGGGTTGCCGCGCGCTCGGCGCCATGGTCGGTCGCGGGATGAAACCGGGCCGGGTCGACGCCATTGCCGATGGCCGCGATGACGCCGGCCTTGCACAACCCCAGTCGGCGCGCCGTGACGGCGTCTTCTTCGGCCTGGGTGAACAGCACATGGGTGGCGCGGCCGGCCAGCCATTCGAGGGCTATGAACGCCCAGCGCTTGAGCGCCATCATGCGCTCATGGAAATAGAAGCCGTGGGCGGTGTAGACCACCCGAGGCACACGTGCGCGCCGGGCCGCGAGGCGGCCGATGAAGGCGGCCACCGGGGTATGGACATGGACCATGTCAAAGCCCTCGTCGCGAAACAGTGCGACCAGCCGCCGGTACGCCGTGATGTGATCGAAACTCAGCAAATCGCGCGAGAACCCCACGGTCTCGACCCGAATGCCGGCGCCGCGCAGGCGCTCGACCAGCGGCCCGTTGGCACAGACCGCCACGACCTCGTGGCCGGCGGCAATTTCGGCCTCGGCCAGGGGCAAAAGAAAATGGTAGAACGTGAAATCGACGGCGCAGAGCTGACAGATTTTCATAATCGGTGGATGGCGGCCGGTGGCGTCACCCCGGCGCTTGGCCGCGCGCCGGCTCCAGCCCGAGTTCGCGGGCGACGATGCCGTGGATATGCACGGCGCCGACAATGGTGCCGTCATCGTCGGTACACAGCAGCGACAGGATGGCGCGCTGCTCCATGATCCGTAGCGCCTCGATGGCGAAGGCGTTGGCCGGCACCGACAGGGGCGACGAACTCATAATCGAGGCGGCGGTCATGGCGTTGAAGCCGTCCTGGTCCTGGGCCGCTCGGCGAATGTCACCATCCGTGATGAAGCCGACGTCATCCGGCCTGACGCCGGGACCCTTGGGCCGCTCGCTGACGATGCTGAAGCCCTGGCCGCCGGCGGATATCTGTTCCATGACGTCGTAGATGCCGGTGTCGGGCGCCACCCAGGTAAGCCGCTCGAGCGGCAGCATCTCATCGCCGACCCGGCGCATTTTCTGACCCAGCATGCCGCCCGGGTGATAGCGCCGGAAGGCCTCGGCGGTGAAGTCGCGGATGGTCAGGCTGGCCATCATCAGGGCATCGCACAGGGCCAGGGTGGTGGTTGACGACGAGGTCGGCGCCAAACGACCGATGCCGGCCTCCTCGGCCACGGTGGTCTCGATAATCCAGTCCACGTCCGATGCCAGGGCGCAGTCGCGGCCCTGACTGATGAGCGCCGAATTGACCCCAAACTGGCGAATCATGGGAATCAACGTGACCAGTTCCTCGGTGTTGCCCGAATGGCTGAGCAGGATGGCCAGGGTCGAGTGGTCGGCGATGCCGAGGTCGCCATGGAGCGCGTCGGTGGGATGAAGGAAGGCGGCGCCATGGCCGGTCGACAGCAGGCTGGCGGCGAACTTGCGGCCGATATAGCCCGACTTGCCGACGCCGATAACCGTGGTGAAGCTATGGGGTTCGGCCAACGCCCGGGCGGCGGCGGCGAAATCTGCGCCAAGTGCGCGCGACGCTGCATTCAGCCAGGCGGCACCCTCGTCGAGCACCTCGCGGCCGGCGGCAATGATGGCATCGTCGTCGTGTTCAGTCATGGCGCGGCCACCATACCCGAACCCCAGGCGCGGCTGAAGTGCTGTTAATTGTCCGGCTGGTTGTTGGGCTTGCCCCAGGTTATAAGCAGCACCATGTGGTGGCTGCCCTTTCTCCTGTTTGCGCTCGGCGCCCTCGGTGCCGCCTGGGCGGGTACCGGTGCGGTCCTCCATCTGCTCAAAAAGCGCGCCATCCTCGACCATCCCAACCACCGCTCGAGCCACACCACGCCGACCCCCCATGGCGGCGGCCTGGCCGTCGTCCCGGTGGTGCTGGTGGCGTGCTGTGTGGCGTCGGTCCTGGCCGGAACTCTGATCTACTATTGGCTGGTATTCGCCGCCGCCGCGGTGTTGGCTGCGGTATCGTGGCACGACGACCTGCATGGCCTCGGTCCGCTGCCCCGCCTAACGGTCCAGGCCGCCGCCGTGGCCCTGGGCATAACCTCGTTGCCTGGCCATGGCTTTGTGTTCCAGGGCCTGCTGCCGTGGTGGCTCGACATGGCCGCCGCCGGATTCCTGTGGCTGTGGTTCGTCAACCTGTTCAATTTCATGGACGGGGTGGACGGCATGGCCGGCACCGAGGCGGCGAGTATCGGCGTCGGCCTCTGCCTTATGTTCGTGGCCGGCGTGTGGCCCATCGAGGCTGGCCTCTACGCCCTGATCATCGCTGCGGCGGCGCTCGGCTTCCTCCACTGGAACTGGCCTCCGGCGCGAATCTTCCTCGGCGATGTCGGCAGCGTACCCCTGGGCTATTTGATCGGCTGGCTGCTGCTCGGTGCGGCAGCGCAGGGCCTGTGGCCGGCGGCCTTGCTGCTGCCGCTCTACTACCTCGCTGACGCCACCCTGACCCTGTTGAGCCGCCTGTGCCACCGCCAAGTGCTGTGGCAGGCCCACCGCGACCATTACTACCAGCGCGCCCTGGGCCGTGGCCTCGGCCATGACACGGTGGTCCGGACGGTTTTGGTGGTTAATCTGGTGCTGATTGCCTGTGCCGTGGCAAGCTTGGCTGGCGGAATGGTCATGGTCGCTACCCTCGCCATAGGTGCCCTGTCGGTGGCCGCCGTGTTGTGGTATTTTCGCGGCGCGACGGAA
>JAYZAP010000344.1:0-3990 GCA_036339655.1 Pseudomonadota bacterium
TGCTCGAAGAACTGCTCGACGGTTTGTTCCTGATCGGCAAGGCCGACGGAGTGGTCCACCCCGCCGAGCTCGAATTCCTACGCAATGTCGCTCACATCTTCGGCTTCGAGGCGGCCACCTTCGAGCGCATCTACGCCAGTCAGGCGACGCACCGCGATGCCAGTCCCTATGACGTTTTGGGATTGATCCGAGAGGCCAGCGACGACGATATCAAATCGACCTATCGCAATCTCGCTCGGGAGCATCACCCTGATCTGCTGATGGCCCAGGGCATGCCTCAGGAGTTCATCGACGTCGCCAACGGCAAGCTTGCTGCGATCAACGATGCCTATGCCCGTATCCGCCGCGAGCGGGGCATGAAATAGGATGCCGATTTCCCGAATTTTGAGACCTCCGGGTGGCGGCGTTCAATAGACGGTCGGGCAGGACCATAATGTGTCCGTTAACGAATGGTTATCGGGACGCCGCTAGAATTCTTCATGAGAATGGCATCGTTTCAAATTTTGTTCAATAAAATCAATTAAATACGTGAAAAGAACGCGGTTAATCGTGTGACAGTCTCTGGGGATCGGAGCAAAATCGCGGCTAACGTCGTCTGAAGAGAACAAGCGGCGACCGCGAGGCTCGCCGCGGATTGCGCACCTGGCGCATTGCCGCGCAGGGAGACTGCGCGGGCTACGAAAAGGTGCGCAACCTGGCGGTAAAGGCTATAACCGCGCTGGGTTACCGGGTGTGCGAAGCGGGCGACGGCGCGGGCGCCCTTGAAACCATCGATGGGACGGCGGGCATCGACATCATGTTGACCGACGTAATACTTCCAGGCGGCATGATCGGGCGCGATCTCGCGGATGCGGTGGCGATCCGTCGCCCGGCCATCAAAGTGGTCTACACATCGGGCTATTCGGCCAGCACCATTCATCTTGACGACGACGTCGAGCTGTTGAGCAAGCCGTATCGGCGCGAGGCCCTGGCCCATGCCTTGCGTCGCGCCGTCGACGCCGAAGCGGGCTAAGCCATGTCCGCCAGGTGCCTGCTGGTGGTTGACGATGAGCCCCGGTTCGGCGAGTTCGTCGGCAAGGTTGCGGCCGACGCCGGGTACGAGGTCGAAGTGACGACCAATGGCCATGATTTTCAGGCGCGCTACCTGGAGTTCCAACCCACCGCCGTGGTGGTCGATCTCATCATGCCCGAGATCGAAGGTATCGAACTGGTGCAGTGGGTCGCCGAGCGCGATGCGCCGGCCTATCTCATTGTCGTCACCGGGTACTCGCCGGAATTTGCCACACTCGGCAAAATTCTCGACGAGGCCAAGGGGCTGCCGTCGGTGAGCACGTTGATAAAGCCTGTCAGGGTGTCCGTGCTGCGTGGCGCGCTGGCGGATATCAGCAAAGCCTCATCGGGTGGCTGAGTCTTCGATACCGCTTACGTTGATCGACCGGCCATCCCCGAATCATGACGCCCGGCCATCCGCCGTGGCGCCCGACATGCTGGTCCTCCATTACACCGGCATGGTCAGCGGCGAAGCGGCCCTGACCCGGCTTTGCGATGACGCGGCGCGGGTCAGCGCCCACTATGTGGTCGATGAGGACGGCGTGGTCTACCGGCTGGTCGCCGAGGACCGCCGCGCCTGGCATGCCGGGGTGTCGTGCTGGCGTGGTGACGACGATATTAACGACCGGTCCATCGGCGTCGAACTAGTCAATCCCGGTCACGAGTTCGGCTATCGCCCCTTCACCGATGCGCAGATGGCCTCGGTGGTGGAGTTGTGCCGCGATATCGTCGGCCGGTATCCGATTCCGCCGCGTCACGTACTGGGTCATGCCGATGTCGCCTGGGCTCGGCGCCAGGACCCGGGCGAGCTGTTTGACTGGGCGGTACTGGCCGCGGCCGGCGTCGGCCTGTGGCCCGATGTCCCGGTGGCGACCGGCGAAATGGGACTGGTTCTGCGCCGGGGCGACGGCGGCGGCGCGGTCGACCAGATCCGCCATGCCCTTGACGCGTTCGGCTATGACGTGGCGCCCACGGGGGTCTTCGATGAGGCTCTCGAACTGGTCGTCATCGCCTTTCAGCGGCATTTTCGGCCCCGTCTGGTCGACGGCGTGGTCGACCCAGAGACCGCCCAACGCATTTTCCAGGTGCTCGCCCAGGCTTGACCTAGGGGCCGTGTCCGCCTACCTCATACCCTACGCCAGACGGTCGGACGGCCGCCTTCCGGTTCGCCGGGGGGAGGAAAGTCCGGGCTCCATGGAAACACGGTGCCGGGTAACACCCGGCGGGGGCGACCCCAGGGAAAGTGCCACAGAAAGCAAACCGCCCGCCCGGACCCCGGCCCAGCCGGGACCAGCGGGTAAGGGTGAAAGGGTGTGGTAAGAGCGCACCGCGCCGGCGGCAACGTCGGCGGCAGGGCAAACCCCACCGGGAGCAAGACCGAATAGGGGCGACATGCCGCGGGTTTCCCGCGGCAGGCGGGTTTCCGCGCCGGGCGCCCGGGTTGGTCGCGCGAGGCGTCCGGCAACGGACGTCCCAGATGAATGGTCGTCGCCCGCCGTTCGCGGCGGGGACAGAACCCGGCTTACAGGCCGTCTGGCGCCTTTTTCGTCAATTCGGGCTTTTGCGACGCGGGAATCGGACCCGAGTCGCGGCGAAATATTTCCATTTTCAGAACATATATCGAACACAATTAGGCCATATTTGCTGTCTAGGGTCAAAATCGCACAATTAAAGGCCATAATAACGACAAGTTGTTCTCTTAATGTTCTCAAGTATTAATTTCCGCTGCCATGTAACAGCGCCTTGATCGGCCCAGATTTACCGGGCAAATCCATTGACGACCATAAAATCCCATGATATCCCATATTTTCCCACCACCTCTATCCTGCTTCGTAGTTCGGCCGGAGAAGAGGTTTTTGGGTGTTGGTCCGGGTTTCCGGCCGGGCATTTTTACTGGCGTTGAGGTTGGGCGATACTTACTAGGGGGACGATGCGTGGCGCTGTTTTTCGACTGTCACGTCCACAAGATTGATCGCAAGGGTCGGGTCTCCGTGCCGGCGCAATTCCGCGCCGCGCTCATGGGCCAGAACTTTCCTGGAATTGTCGCCTTCCCGTCGTTCTCCCTGCGTGAAAACTTCGAAGCCATTGAGGCCTGCGGCATCGACCGCATGGACCTGCTCGGCGACGGCCTCGACCGGCTCGATCCTTTCTCCGACGAACGTGACGATCTCGCGGCGGTGATCTTCGGCGCCGCCGTGCAACTGCCGTTTGACGGCGACGGCCGCATCATGTTGCCCGTCCACCTGCGTGAACACGCCGGCATTATTGAGCAAGCCGCCTTCGTCGGCGGCGGCCGCACCTTCCAGATCTGGTCGCCCGCGGCCTATAGCGAATTCGCCAAGGAGGCGCCGGTCCGCGCCCGTGATGCCCGCGCCAAGCTACGCCTCGGCCCACCAGGCGGCGAGGGACGGGATCAATGAAGATACCTGGGCAGCGCCACGATCATTCCTTGGGCACTGCCCCCGGCGCCCACCAGCCGGTCCTGCTGCGCGAGGTCACGGCGGTGCTCGAGCCCCGCGACGGAGCGGTCTATGTGGACGGCACCTTCGGCGGCGGCGGCTATAGCCGGGCCTTGCTGGAGTCGGCGCGCTGCACGGTGTGGGGTATCGACCGTGATCCGGCGGTGGCCAGCGGTGCCGCGGCCCTGGCCCGCGAGTTTCCCGACAGGCTGCTGTTTATCGCCGGACGATTCGGCGACATGGACAAGCTGCTGGCCCAGCGCGGCGTCGACCGTGTCGACGGTGTCGCCCTCGACATCGGGGTCTCGTCAATGCAGATCGACGACCCGCTGCGCGGCTTCTCGTTTCACGGCGACGGGCCCCTCGACATGCGCAGGGAGATCAGCGGGCCGAGCGCCGCCGACGTGGTTAATCAGACCGACGAGCAGGATCTTGCCGGGCTGATCTTCGACCTCGGCGAAGAGCGCCGCTCACGCCGGGT
>JAYZAP010000345.1:0-6779 GCA_036339655.1 Pseudomonadota bacterium
CCACCACGATCCCGGCCATGACGACGGCTTCATGGATGGTATCGCGGCCGATGTGGAGCGCGCCCGGCCCGGTTCCGTGGTCGCCCGCGAAGGCATGACGCTGACGCCGTGACCCTGGCTCCGTGACCGGGTTTCGCCGGCTGTGGTTCGGTCTTGCGACCGTGCTTGGCCTCGCCCGGCGCGGCTTTTTCATTCCCTACCGATTTGCCGCCGGCCTGACCGCGGCTGGCGCCCGGCCGCCCTATGACGCGGTGACGCGTTTGTTCGCTGTCCATGAGGCGGATTTTGTCGCCGTGCTGGTTCGCGTCGACTACTACGCCGATGCCCTGGAGGCGATTGGCGATGCCCCGGCACCGGCGCCACGCTGGCGTCAGGACTGGTTTCCCAGGCTCGATGGCGCGGTGGCCTACGCCATGGTGCGTGACACCAGGCCGGCCCGCATTGTCGAGGTCGGATCGGGCCACTCGACCCGGTTTCTCGCCCGCGCCGTGGCCGATGGCGGGCTCCCGACATCCATCACTGCCATCGACCCGGCGCCCCGGGCGGTGATTCGGAACCTTCCGGTCCAGTGGCTCGCCACGACCTTGCAGAACGCCGGGGACGCGCCGTTCGAGGGACTGGCGGCGGGCGACATGGTGTTCATCGATTCGAGCCATATCTTCATGCCGGGTAGCGACGTGGACACCCTCTTCAATCGGATACTGCCGGCCCTGCCGGCGGGGGTGCGCATTCACATCCACGATATTTTCCTGCCCGACGATTATCCGGCTGCCTGGGAATGGCGGAGCTACAACGAGCAACTCGCGGTCGGGGTGCTGCTTCACGGCGGCGGCTCCCGGCCGCTGTTTGCCAGCCATTACGTGGCCACGCGCAAGGCCGACGTCGTGGCCGATAGCGCTGCCGGCCGCCTCGCCCTAGACGCGGGCGCCGTGGAATCCAGCTTGTGGCTTGAGAAGATTGGTTGACCGATCACGGGCTCCTGACACCCCGTGACTCGATGATGCGCCATAATGAGGATTCACGATTCCAAGGTGGACAATGATGTTCAGAACCATGAAGCACGGGCTCGTCGGCGGCGATGGCGCCATGGTCATGCCGGTGCGGGTTGCCGGGCAGATCAAGCGCGAACAGGAAGACAGCGAGATTCTGATCGGCTGGATGCAGTTCGCCGGGGTGACGTTCTTCGCCGTGGTCTACACCATCGCGCCCAAGACCTTCGACGCCGACGTCATGTTCGCGCCGGTGCCCTGGGCGTTGGGGTTCTACTGTCTGTTCACGGTGGTTTGCCTGTTCCTGGCCCATGGCCGCCGCCTGCCGCCGTGGATGGTCACCCTATCGGTGATCATCGACATGGCCGGGCCGCTGGTCACTATCTGGAGCTTTCATCTGCAGGACGAGCAGGAACCGGGATTCTCCCTCAAGGCGCCGACCCTGCTCTACATCTTCATCCTGATCACGCTGCGGGCCCTGTGGTTCGACGCCCGCTATGTGGTGCTCGCCGGCGCCCCGCCATGGCTGGCTCGGCCTGCTTGGCTATGCCCTGATGAACAGCCCTATGCCTGGCGTCATCACCCGCGACTACGTTCACTACATCACGTCATCCGACATTTTGATTGGCGGCGAGGTCGACAAGATTTTGTCCATGGTCATGGTTACTCTGGTGCTTGCCGTGGCAGTCGCCCGGGCACGGAAACTGTTGGTCCACGCCGCCACCAAGTATGCGGTGGTCAGCGATCTTTCGCGTTTCTTCGCGCCCTAGGTGGCGCGCCAGATCGCCGCCTCCGACAAGGCCGTGCGGCCCGGCGAGGGCGAGTTTCGCGAGGCCGCCATTCTCTGACTTCGACCTGCGTGGCTTCACCACCCTGGCCCACCACATGGCGGCCGACGATGTAGTCGCCCTGCTGGCTGAGTACCGGTCGCGCATGGTGCTGGTGATCCAGCGCCACGGCGGCAGCATCGACAAGTTCTTCGGCGACGGCATCATGGCGACCTTTGGCGCCGCCCTAGCCACGGACAGCTACGCCGCCGATTCACTGCGCGCCGCCGACGCCCTGCTTGAAGCCCAGGATGACTGGAACCGGGAGCGCGCCACCGCCGGTGAGGCAGCCATCGCCGCCGGGGTCGGCGTCGCGGTGGGCGCGGTGGTGTTCGGCGCGGTCGGCGACGACAGCCGGCTCGAATACACGGTGATCGGCGACGCGGTCAATCTGGCGGCCAAGCTGGAACGCCATACCAAGGTCGAGCCCGCCCGCGGCCTGACCACCAGCGCCGCCTTGGCGGTGGTGCGACGCCAGGGCTATGCCGCCGGCGCCGAGCCGGATGTGCGCGCGGCGCGCCGGACCGCCGGTGTCGAACAGCCCGTTGACCTGGTCGTCCTGGCCGTGTGACGCGCTGCTATTCCCCGATCACGTCCGCCATGACCCGCAGGATATTCTCACCCAGTATTTTGCGGATGCCGTCTTCATCGTAGCCACGGCGCAGCAGGCCCTCGGTCAGGGCCGGGAGTTTCGAGCAATCCTCGATGCCCTGGATATCGAAGCGCAAGGCGCCGTGGTCGGTGCCGACCCCGACATGATCGATGCCGGCGATGTTGACCGCGTAGTCCATGTGATCGAGCAGGTGGCCGAGGGTGGGGAAGGGGATGCCCGCATCCATCAGCACGTTGTACTTCTTCCACGGATCACCGGCGGCCATCACCATGAGGTCGGATATGGCCGACGACGAGCCCGAGGCGCTCTGGCGGCGGTGGGCGCCGCTCGCCGCGGATCCGCCGGAGACTTCATCGGCGCGGTCCTCGAGGGCCTGCCAGAAGTCCCGCGAGACGTACTCCGGCCACGCCGTGATGCAGGCGACGCCGCCGTTGTCGGCAATGGCGCGGAGCATGTCGTCGGTCATGTTGCGGGGATGATCGACCAGGGCGCGGATCGACGAGTGAGACGCCATGATCGGCTTGGTCGACAGGGCCATGACCTGGTCGAACACAGAATCGGCGGCATGGCTGACGTCGATGATCATGCCAAGACGGTTCATTTCGGCGATGACGTTGCGGCCAAACGCGCTGAGGCCGCCGTTTTTAACTGCGTCGGTCACCGAATCCGCCCAGTTGTGGGTATTGAAATGGGTCAACGACATGTAGCGCACGCCGAGCTCGAAGAACTGGCGCAGCACGGCCAGGTCATCGCTGATGGCGTGGCCGCCCTCGATGGCGATCACCGCCGCCAATCTGCCGTCAGCCACGGCGGCACGCACATCGGCGGCCGAGCGGGCCACGGAGATGACATCGGGATAGCGCCGGCACATCTCCTTGACGCCGTCTATCATGTCGAGCGCCCGGCGCACGGCGGTGCCCTCGGCGACGTGGTTGAAGCCGACGCAGCAGGCATAGAACGCCGCCGTCAGATTGCCCGCCTGCATGGCCGGCAGATCGTTGTAGCCGCGCCCGGTCTCGGTCCCCAGGTCCTCGTCAAGATCGATCCAGCGCACCACCGTGTCCACGTGGGTGTCGATGACGATGGACGAGAAGTGAATGCGCTGGGCCTCCTCGGAGACACTGTCGGTCATGGCGGGATTATATCTCCGTTGCTTTGAGGGCCATACGGCCGGTGGAATCGACGCGGTGAAGGAACAAGTCGATGCCGTTTTCGCCGAGATACTGATCGACTGCCTTGCGGGCGCCGTCGAACGAGCCGTAGTCGTCGAGCAACAGGGCCGCGCCCGGCGCCATGCGGGGCCACAGGTGAACCAGCTCGTGGTAGGTCGACTGGTACCAGTCGGTGTCGAGGCGCAGCAGGGCGATGCGCTCGGGCGCCGCATGGGGCAGGGTCTGCTCGACCTCGCCCTTGACGAACACCAGGTTTTCCATGGGGTAGCCGGTGGCCGCCATGTGGGCCCGTACTTCGTCGAGGGAGGCGAAGGTCCAGCCGTTGTGGTCGTCGCGCTGGAAGTGCTCCCAGCGAGAAATCATCTCGGCGCCGTCCCGCGAGCGGCGGTCGATATTGCCCGGCTTGGTCATTCCGGCGAAGGTGTCGAACAGGTGGATGCGGCGCGAGGTCTCGCCCAGGGCCGCCAGAGTGTGGGCGATCATCATGCAACTGCCACCGCGCCACACGCCGCACTCGACGAAGTCGCCGGGAATGCCGCGCTCGGTCACGTGGCGCACCGCCTGATAGACCGAGTGCAGGCGCTCGACCGAGGTCATGGTGAATTCCCGGGTTGATTCGTAGAAGTCGACGAACTCGGGCTCCATGTCGCGCGGCACATGGAGAGTGCGCCGTTTGGTGTCGAGCTGGGGCAGGCGGCGCAAGGTGAAGTCGTAGCCGAACCTGAAAGCCAGCTTTCTCAGACTTTTGATCACGTGTCGATCGCTCTTGCCGTCATTCCGTTCCCGCGCCGCCCCAGAGTGCCCCCATTTTCCCCAATGGAAAAGCCATTTTCCGGTGGCAATCCCCGCTCACGGCGATCATTCTCGCGGCTGCCATGCGCATACGAATTTCAAGATGTCGGCGGCCATGAGCCGGCTCGACTATTCGATTGGCCGGCTCAAGACCAGCCGCGCCTGTATCGACCACGCGGTCGCCGAGGTTGGTGGACTGCCTGGTCCCATACTCGAACTCGGCCTCGGCAATGGCCGGACCTTCGATCACTTGCGCGAATCCCTGCCGGGCCGCGATATTTTCGTGTTTGAACTGGAAATCGCCGCCCATCCCGACTGCATCCCTGATGACGATCATCTGTTGCTTGGCGATATCAAAGATACCCTGCCCCTGGCGGTCGCGCGCTTCGCTGGTCAGGCCCCGTTGTTTCATGCCGATGTGGGCAGCTTCGACCACGCCATCAACGCTGCCATCGCCGCCCAAATCGAACCCTTCGTGCCCCAACTGATGCGGCCCGATGGCCTAGTGGTGACCAGTGTCGCTTTTCCCAATCTCCAACCCTATCCGCTTCCCGCGGGCGCCATCCCTGACACCTACTTTATGTATCGGCCGATACCGGCTTAATACCATCGGTCATCAAAAATGACCGATGTACGTTCAATCGCCCACTCTTGTGTTACACGAACTGGGGCTCCCGCCAAACGGTTGGCGGCCCCCAGTCGGGGGCTGAAAGATTTGGATAGGCGGAATTCCAGGGGTCACTGCTCTTGACCCCTGGCAAGCGCGACCGCGCGTCGCCGACCGTTCGGCGGGAGCCTGCGTGGCGATTGAACGCACTTACTTATACGGATCGGCGGCGTCGCGCAGGCCGTCGCCGGCGAAGTTGAAGGCGAGGATGACCAGAATCACCGGCGCCACCGGCAGGATCAGCCAGGGGTAAAGCGCCACCACGTTGATGTTCTGGGCCTCGTTGAGCAGAACCCCCCAACTGGTGATCGGCGGGCGCAGGCCGAGGCCGAGGAAGCTGAGCGCGGTCTCGCCGAGGATCATCGCCGGAATCGACAGGGTCGCCGAGGCGATCAGGTGGCTCATAAAGCCGGGCAGCAGATGGCGGCCAATGATGCGCCGGGGCCGCGCCCCCATGAGCTGGGCGGCGGTGCAATAGTCCTCCTCGCGCAACGCCAGCAGCTTGGAACGTACGGCGCGGGCTAGACTGGTCCAGTCGAGCAGGCCGAGCAGGGCGCTGATGCCGAAGAAGATCAGCACCGGACTCCAGGTCACCGGCATGATCGCCGACAGCGCCATCCACAGGGGCAGCTCGGGAAACGAGCGGATAATCTCGATGATCCGCTGGATGATGTTGTCGACCAAGCCGCCGTAGTAGCCGGCGATGCCGCCGATAACGATGCCAAGGATGAAGCTGATGGCAATGCCGATAAGGCCGATAGTCAGGGATATTCGCGCCCCGTAGATAATTCGCGACAACATGTCGCGGCCCAGGCGGTCGGTGCCGAAGAGGAACAGGGTCGCTCCTTCGGCCGGGCAGACCAGATGGAAGCTGCCGGGAATCACGCCCCAGAACTCGTAGGAATCGCCGAGGCAGAAGAACCGCAGGGGATAGACCTCGGCGGTATCCTCGCCGTACTCGCGGCGCAGGTTCTCCATGTTCAGTTTATAGGTCCAGCCGTAGACGAAGGGTCCGACGAATTCGCCATCGTCGAACAGGTGAACCGACTGGGGCGGGGCGTAGATATACTGGGTATTCTTGCTGTGCAGGTTGTAGGGCGCCAGGACTTCGCTGATCAGGGTCGAGCCGTACATGATCAGCAGCACCGCGCCGAAGAAGATGGCCAAGCGGTGGCGCTTGAGCTTCCACCACATGAGCTGCCACTGAGACGCCATGTAGAAGCGTTCCTGTTCGGGCGACAGGGCCTCGACGGATTTGGGGTCGAACGGCTCGGTCGAGACGAAATGCTCTATGGAAGGGCGGTTGGATGCAGTCGTATAGGTCATTTGCTGGCACTCCCCTGTAGCCGGATGCGGGGGTCGAGCACCGCGAGCAACAGATCCGACATCAGCACGCCGACCACGGTCAGGGCGGCGAGGAACATGAGGAACGAGCCGGCTAGATACATGTCCTGGCTTTGCAGGGACGATACCATCATCGGCCCGGTGGTCGGCAACGACAGAACCACGGCGACCAGGGCCTCGCCGGAAATGATCGCCGGCAGCATGGAGCCGATGTCGGCGATGAAGAAGTTGAGCGCCACCCGGAAGGGATATTTCAGCAACAGGCGGAGCGGCGGCAGGCCCTTGGCCCGGCCGGTGACCACATATTGCTTTTCAAGCTCGTCGAGCATGTTGGCGCGCAGCCGGCGGATCATGCCGGCGGTGCCGGCGGTGCCG
>JAYZAP010000346.1:0-2216 GCA_036339655.1 Pseudomonadota bacterium
AACATTACAAGGGCGTGCTCGACGGCGATGCCCATGGCGTCTTCCAGGGTAAGATCGTGGTCCGCCCCGACGCCCAGAAGACCGATGCCCACCAACTCAACAAGAACCTGCTGTTGTCGGAAACCGCCCAGGCAGACACCAAGCCTGAGCTAGAAATTTATGCCGACGACGTGAAATGCAGCCATGGCGCCACGGTCGGTGAAATTGACGACGACGCGCTGTTCTATATGCGGGCGCGCGGCATCGGCGATGACGAGGCCCGTCGCCTGCTGGTCGAGGCCTTTGTCGGCGAGATCGTCGACCGGGTATCGAACGAGCCGATCCGGGCGCATTTGCGGCAAACCGTCGCCCAATGGCTGGCCGCGGGAGGCGCCCCATGAGTTATGACGTCGCCAAGGTGCGGGCGGATTTTCCCATACTCGGGGAGTCGAGCAACGGCCACCCCCTGAGCTTCCTCGACAGCGCCGCCAGCGCTCAGAAACCCAGCGTTGTAATCGACGCGGTGCGCGGTGTCTACGAGTCCGAATACGCCAATATTCACCGTGGCGTCTATGACCTTAGCCAGCGCACCACGGCGACTTTCGAGGCCGCCCGCGAAGCCGTTAGACGGCACCTCAACGCGGCGGAAGCGCGGGAAATCGTCTTCGTTCGCGGCGGCACTGAGGCGATCAACCTGGTGGCCGCGACCTACGGCCGGGCCAACCTCCAGGCCGGCGACGAAATTATTCTGTCGCATATGGAGCACCACTCGAACATTGTGCCGTGGCAGATGCTGCGCGACGAATTGGGCCTGGTGTTGCGCATCGCGCCGATCGACGACGACGGCAATTTTCTGCTTGACGCGTACGAGAAGCTTCTCAACCCGCGCACCAAGCTGGTCGCCATGACCCATGCCTCCAACGCCCTCGGCACCATCGTGCCGATCAAACAGGTGACCGCCCTGGCCCACGACCACGGCGCCGTGGTGCTAGTCGACGGCTGCCAGGCGGTGGTCCACATAGCGGTCGATGTCCAGGACCTCGACTGCGACTTCTATGTCTTCTCAGGTCACAAATTGTACGGCCCGTCGGGCATCGGCGCGCTGTACGGCAAGGCCGAACTTCTGGAAGCCATGCCGGCTTACCAGGGCGGCGGCGAAATGATCCTGTCGGTGAGTTTCGAGGAGACCGAATACAACGTCATCCCCCACAAGTTCGAGGCCGGCACCCCGAACATCGCCGGCGCCGTCGGCCTGGGCGCCGCCATCGACTACGTCAACGGCCTCGGTATTGATAACATCGCCGCCCACGAACAGGCGGTGCTCGACTACGCCACCCGGCACATTACCGAGTACAACAGCGTGCGCCTGATCGGCACCGCCGCCCAAAAGGCCGCCATCCTGTCGTTCACCGTAGAAGGTGTCCATCCCCACGACCTCGGCACCATCCTGGACAGCCAGGGTGTCGCCGTGCGCGCCGGCCATCACTGCGCCCAGCCGGTGATGGAGCGTTTCGGCCTGGCCGCCACGGTGCGCGCCTCGTTCGGAGCCTACAACACCACCGACGACGCCGACCGGCTGGTCGCGGCGGTCGGTCAGGCCATTGAGATTTTCGGCTGATGTTCGGCGATCTGCGCGAGCTTTACCAAGAGGTCATCCTGGACCACTCCAAGGCGCCGCGGAACTTTGGCCATCCGGCCGCGACCAACCGGGTGGCGCTGGGCAACAACCCACTGTGCGGCGACCGGCTGTCCATATTTCTGACCTTCGAGGACGGGGTGGTGGCTGATGCCGCGTTCCAGGGCCAGGGCTGCGCCATATCCGTGGCCTCGGCGTCGCTCATGACCGAGGCGGTGAAGGGCAAGACCGAGGCCGACGTGCGCGACCTGTTCGAGCGCTTCCACCGGCTGATGACCGAGGACGACGCCGACGGCGAAATCGCCAACCTCGACAAGCTCGCCGTGTTCGCCGGGGTCCGCGAGTTTCCGGTGCGGGTGAAATGCGCCACCCTCGCCTGGCACACCCTGGTCGCGGCCATGGACGGCCAGACCGATGTTTCGACGGAAAGATAGAACGCCATGAACATGGATCAGCCGGAACCCGCCGCCCCGGCGCCTGAAAGTCCCGCCCTCGAGGCGCGGATCGTCACGGTCCTTGAATCGATCTACGATCCGGAAATCCCGGTGTCGATCTATGCGCTCGGGCTGATCTACGACATCGCCATCGACAGCGACGCCAC
>JAYZAP010000347.1:0-4927 GCA_036339655.1 Pseudomonadota bacterium
CGACGAAGTCATAGGACCAGACATGGTTCGGCCACGCCGCCCGCAAGCGGATGCAGGATCCGTCGTTGATCCACAACCTGCCTCGCTTGGGTTGCTTTGCAGGCACTTTCAGCCCCTCCCGTCGCCAGATGCGTTCGACCCGCTTGTGGTTGACACGCCAGCCCTCGCCGCGGAGCAGTGCCGTGATCCGGCGATAACCGTAGCGACCATAGGCGCTGGCCAGCCGCACGATGGCCGCGGTCAATCCCGCCTCATGGTCGCCATCAACACGCCAATAGCGTTGCGTCGAGCGTGGTTGGCCGATGGCCCGGCACACCCGACGCTCAGGCAGCGCGTACCGCGTGCAAACCTGACGAACACAGCCCCGGCGACGCTCGGGGCTTAGAAGTTTCCCTCGGCAGCTTCCTTCAGGATCAGTTTATCCAGCGTCAGATCAGCAACAGCTCGTCTCAGCCGCAGGTTCTCTCGCTCGAGTTCCTTGAAGCGCCGCGCTTGCTCGACCTTCAGGCCGCCTTGCGACAGAGATAGTACGTCTGCTCCGCAACCCCCAAAGTCCGACAGACTTCGGGCTCCGTTTGGCCGCCGGCCAGGCCAACCTCAGCCTCACGCAGCTTGCTTATGATCTGTTCCGGGGTATGTCGTTTCCGTGGCATCTTCACCTCCTTCAAACAGCCCAAGACTAACATTCAGCCTGGACCAGGTTTCGGGGGGTAGGTCATCGCCGTTGGCCGCCATTTGAACGCCTTTTCGCGCAAGGCTTGAAATCGCCGCATCCAGGAGTGGCGCGGTTGCAAATTACTCCCGGCCACGATATTAGTTGGCCAGTCAGGCGTCCAGGAGCGGCCATGCCAGATCGTCAGCCCAATCAGACCACGCGGCCCCGACTCATGGAACCGGGGCTTGTTCCCCACGTTGCCGGTCTCGAGCGCCACCGGGCGCGGGGTGGCGGTGCCTGCGTCATGGCCCTGGCGGCGGGCGACCGGATGACCCTCACCGACCGCGAAGGAAGTCAGGCCTGCGAGGTGGTAGTCATGGCGTCAGAGGACGGCGGCGACCCTGCCGTGCTGGGCCTCAAGGCGACCGGCCGCGCGAAAGGTTTGGCGGCGCTACTGGCCGCTGGCGGCGAGGACGCCCAAGCGGTCATCGCCGCCGTCGAACGCCATCACCATGCCGACCCCGGCGACCACAACGCCACGACGCTATTCGGCGCCGGTTCGGTGGCGGGCGAGACCATATCCCTGACCGCCGAGAGGGACGCCGTCTGCATTGTCACCGCCAACGGCGGGCCCATGGCGGTCCATGAACAGAACCCGCCGACCGATATCGCCATCACCGTCCAGCGCGCCCAGGTGGCCGAAATCGACGCCGCGCCGCCCCTGCCCGCGCCTCTGGCCGACCAGCGCCTCGACATCCGGATCCACAAGGGCACGGCCGAGGCCTTCGAGGTCAAAGCCGGCGAGTTCATCCAGATCATCGACGTGGAGGGCCGCGAGTGCTCGGACTTCCAGGCCTTCCACCGGGGCGATCTCGACAACGGCATCGAGCGCGCCCTGGACCCGACCACCACCCGCTACATCATGGGCGCGCTCTATCCCGGGCCGGGATTGTTCTCGAAATACTACGACGTCGAACAGCGCGCCCTGGTCGAGGTGGTGCGCGACACGGTCGGGCGCCACGACACCTTTGGCCTCGCCTGCACCGCCAAATACTACGACGACATGGGCTACCCCGGCCACGTCAACTGCTCGGACAACTTCAATGCCGCCCTTGCGCCCTTTGAGATCAAACCGCGCAAGGGCTGGGCGGCGACCAACCTGTTCTACAACACGGGCGTCGACCCGGTGACCAACGGCATATTCTTCGACGAGCCGTGGTCGCGGCCCGGCGACTACGTGCTGATGCAGGCGCAGACCGACCTGGTCTGCGTCGCCTCGGCCTGCCCCGACGATATCGACCCGGCCAACGGCTGGAACCCGACCGACATTCACCTTCGCGTCTATCCGGCGAAGAACGTCTTCTCGAAAGCGATTGCATACCGAATGACCCCCGATGCCGAACCCCAGCTGACCCGCGAGACCGCGTTCCACCCCCGGACCTCGGACCTCACCCGCAACCTCACCGAATACCGCGGCTTCTGGTTGCCCAACAGCTTCACCGACCATGGCGCGATCGCCGAATATCACGCCTGCCGCGAGCGGGCGGTGGTCAACGACCTGTCGCCACTGCGCAAGTTCGAGGTGCTGGGCCCCGACGCCGAGGAATTGTTGCAGCGCACCCTGACCCGCAATGTTCGTCGCCTCGCCGTCGGCCAGGTGAGCTATTCGGCCATGTGCAACGAGACCGGCGGCATGCTTGACGACGGCACCCTGTTCCGCCTCGGCACCGACAACTTCCGCTGGATCGGCGGCGATGACTACGGCGGCGTCTGGCTGCGCCAACAGGCCGCCGAAATGGGCCTCAAGGTTTGGGTCAAGAGCGCCAGCGACCAAATCCACAACATCGCCGTCCAGGGACCCAACAGCCGCGCCATCCTCGAGCAGATCGTGTGGTCGGCGCCGGCCCAGCCGACCCTTGAGGAACTCGGCTGGTTCCGCTTCCTGATCGGCCGCATCGGCGCGCCCGACGGGGTGCCGATTTTGGTTTCGCGGACCGGCTACACCGGCGAGCTCGGCTACGAGATATGGTGCCATCCCAAGGACGGCCCGGCGTTGTGGGACGCGGTGTGGCAGGCCGGCGAGCCCCATGGTCTGACGCCGCTCGGCCTCGAGGCCCTCGACATGCTGCGCATCGAGGCGGGGCTGATCTTCGCCGGCTTCGATTTCGACGACCAGATCAATCCCTTTGAGGCGGGCATCGGTTTCGCGGTGGCGCTCAAATCCAAGGCCGATGAGGAATTTGTCGGCAAAGCGGCGTTGATTCGCGCCAAGGAGCACCCCAGCCACAAGCTCGTCGGCCTCGACTTCGAAGGCAACGAGCTGGCCGCCCATGGCGATTGCGTCCGTGTGGGGCGCGGTCAGGTGGGAGTGATTACCAGCGCCACCCGCTCACCGCTGCTGTGCAAGAACATCGCACTCTGCCGTCTGGCGGTGGAACACGCCGACATCGGCACAGAGGTCGAGGTCGGTAAGCTCGACGGCCACCAGAAGCGTATCCCGGCAACCGTCGTGGCATTCCCGTTCTATGACCCGGAAAAGACGCGCGTCAGGTCGTAGCAAAGGATTTTTATCACCAAGGCACCAAGACACAAACGAAGAGACAATTTCTTGGCGCGAAGCGCCGTAAAGAATCCGTCTTGTTTCTCAGTGCCATTGTGTCTTGGTGGTTAGTAAACTATTGTTCCAAAGGATAAATTTAACGATCTTGGGCCTCGAATAGAATTTCTTTAGTCGCCGGCCTCGGCCATGAGCTGTTCGGCCAGGGCCTTCTTGGCGTCGCCGTCGAGTTTCTTGATCTCGTTGTGCAACACCCGCTCGTTGACCGACTGATTCCAGTAGTCGAGAGAGTCGAAGCCCAGGAGCACCGCCTTGCCGACGAACTGGCGCAGGATTTCGTTGGTCGGGCCCATGACCCAACCGGCCTTGCCGTCGCGCAGATAGCGCTCAATGCCCAGCGCCGGCTTGTAGCCGGTGCCGCCGCAGGCGTGGAGCATCTTGTCGGAGACATGGGCGACGTTCTTGGCGGCGGCGAACTTGACCTGCCACATCCAGTGCAGCACCTCGGCCCGCGGCAGCACGCTGATGTCCTTGTGGATCGACCAATCGCAGTCGTTGGTCAGGTCGTCCATGGCCTTGGCCATCTGAAAGGTCAACGCCCGCGACGCGTTGGTGTCGATGACCGCCTCGCCGACGTAGTCCTGGATGGTCGGGTAGTCGGCCACCCGCATGCCCACATCGACGTGGGTCTTGCGTGTGGTGTGGCGGTTGGCGATGTCGATCATGCCCATGGCGATGCCGTTCCACACGCCCGAGGACAGCAGCATGAAGAACGGGTCGACAGCCTCGTCGTTGGACGGCGCCCCGTCGCCGACGGGGCCGACCAAGCGGTCCTTCGGGATCGTCACGTTGTCGACCAGCAGGGTCCCCGACTGGTTGCCGCGCAGGCCCATGCCGTCCCACTTCGAAGGTTCGGCGGTGACTTCATCGTTCATGCACAGGAACACCGAGAGGTTGGAGAAATCGCCGTCGAAATCGGGGCTAGTGGTCTGCAGGATGTACCAGTCGGCGAAGCCGCCCGAGGTCGTCCACGACGCCTTCTTTAGCACCTTCCAGCCGTCGTCGACGCGCTCGGCGCCAGACGAAATTGGGTACCAGAAGTGGGACCCGGTCTCCGGGTCGGAGTATGACAGGGTGCCGATGAAAACGTCCTTGTCGAGACGCTTCATGATGGCTTCGAGGGCCGGATTGCCGTGGGCGCGCAGCATGCCCGCCGCCACCGCGCCCTGGTGCATGGTGTAGCACATGGCGGTGGAGGCGCAGCCGTAGCGCGCGATGGTCTCGGTGACCATGGCGGCGCAGGTGTGGTTCTCGCCTAGGCCACCCCATTCCTTGGGCACCAGGAGGCCGAGCAGCCCTAGCGACGCCAGGGCCTCGAAATTCTTGCGCGGGAAGATCAGCCTCTTGTCGCTCTCGACTGCGTTGTCGCGGAGCGTGGTGCGACACAACTCGATGAGCTTAGTCTGAAGTTCCTTCTGTGCCGGCGTCAGCAGCCATTGCGGATCCCACTCGTAGCCGACCCCCCAAAATTCCTCGTCACCCCACATTTTTGATCCGTCAGTCATGGCCATCCCCGATCATCAGATATTGAAATCCATGGTGCTATTGCGCAGCGTCCAAGCGAATGCCATCCACAATACACACGACACCAAACACGCGCCAAGCGCTGATAGCCGCTGTCATCCCGGAAATTGGTGGTGGACGCCGTCGTGCGC
>JAYZAP010000348.1:0-2754 GCA_036339655.1 Pseudomonadota bacterium
GGTGTTACCGTCACCGCCATGGCTGGCGCCAGCTACAGCCCGCTCAACGACACCTGGTCCCTGTCGCGCGACCTGTCGGTCAACTACATGTTGGTGGGGGTGAAGGATGCGGCTCGTTGAAAGGCGCGTTCAAGCGATGACCGCTGGTTCCACTCCGCTCTGCTTTCAGCCCGCGACTGCGGGTCGCCGACCGTTCGGCGGGAGCCCGCGTGGCGCTTGAATGCGCTTAAACTAATTCGTCTGGCGCTTGGCCGGGGCCGGCAGGATGCCGAATTCGATGCCTTCGTCGTCGAGGGCCCGGGCGTCATCGGCGGTGGTTCTACCGTAGATGCTCCGCTTCTCGGTTTCGCCGTAGTGAATCTTGCGGGCTTCCTCGGGGAACCTGTCGCCGACGTTGTCGTGGGTCTTTTCTACATGGTCGCGCACGGCGCTGAGGTAGCGCATGACCTGGGCGGCCTGCTCGGAATTGATCGACTGGCTGCTGGTGGTCGTGACGTTGGGGGTCATCAGGGCCTTGGCGATATCGGAATTGCTGCACACCGGGCAAGCAATCTCACCCGCCCTGGCCTGGGCGTCGTAGGTGTCGCTGTCGCGGAACCAGGCCTCGAAAACATGGCCGTCGCCGCATCTCAGGTCGAAGAGGATCATTTGTCCGCCCCGGATAAACCCGCCGTCGCCAGCCTCGTTGCACAACGCCGACAACCGTATATCTTCCCACATAATGGCTTTCAGGCCGGTTAACAACCAATATTGCCCCGTGCAAAATGATGGAAAAACCAGAGAACCGCCACTACACGCCGCTCCACGAGCCGTCCCAATGGGTCCAGCGCTTCGCCGATCTGGTGCCCGCCGGGCGGCCGGTTCTCGACATCGCCTGCGGCGGCGGCCGCCATTCCCTGGTGTTCCTCGACCGCGGCCACGCGGTAACCGCCATCGACCGCGACGTGGCGCAATGCGAAATTTCCGGCGACCGCGATGGTTTTACGCTGGTCAGCGCGGACCTTGAGGACGGCTCACCGTGGCCGTTTCTGGGCACGCGTTTTGGCTGCGTGGTGGTGGCCAACTACCTGAACCGGCCGTTGCTGCCAGCCCTGATTGACGCCGTTGAGCCCGGCGGCGTGCTGATTTACGAGACCTATGCCAAGGGCAACGAAAACTTCGGCCGGCCGCGCAACCCCAAGCACCTGCTCGACCCCGGCGAAATGCTCGAGGTGGTGCGCGGCAAGCTGTGGGTGACCGCCTTTGAAGACTTCGAGCGACCGCCGCCCAAGCCGGCTAGGATACAGCGGATATGCGCGTTGTCCGTGAACCGGTGACGTTGAACGGCCGGTCGTGGCCGAGGCTGGGAATCATCGCCCTTACTTCGTCGACCCGGGCCGGGTCAATCTCTGCCATGACCACGCCGACCTCATCGCCGCCGTCGGCGAGCACCTCGCCCCACGGGTCGATAATCAGCGAGTGGCCGCAGGTGAAGCGCTTGCCATAGTGATTGCCGGTTTGGCACGGGGCGATGACGAAGCAGCCGTTCTCGATCGCCCGGGCGCGCAGCAACACATGCCAATGGGCGTCGCCGGTGACCTTGGTGAAGGCGGCGGGGACCGTGAGGAACCGCGCCCCGGACTGAGCCAGGCCCCGGTATAGCTGGGGAAAACGCAGATCGTAGCACACGGTCATGCCCATGGTGCCCCACGGGGTCTCGGCCAGGCGGGCTTCTGGGCCGGGCTGGAAGTCGTCGGACTCACGGAACTTCTCGCCGCTTGGCAGGTCGACGTCGAACATGTGGATTTTGTCGTAGCTGGCGACCACGGCGCCGTCGCCATTGAGCAGGACCGAGCAATTGGCGATGCGCCCGTCCGGTGAGCGCGCCGGCAGGGAGCCGACCAACAGCCAGCGCCCGACCTCGGCCGCCAGGGTCTGAAACTGCGCCAGGATAGGGTGCTCGTCGAGGGACGCCGCGTGCTGGTGAAGAATTTCCCGGCGTGGTTCCATCAACGCGCAATGTTCGGGCAGGGCGATGAAATCGGCGCCGGCGGCGGCCGCCTCGCGGACCAGGGCGCCGGCGGTCTCCATATTCTCGTCGAGGTCACGGGTCGCGGTGTTCTGAATACAGGCGACCTTGAACGGACCCGGCGAACTCGTAGTCATGGCTTGCCCTCCAGCAGGGGGTCGAGGCGTTTGTTCTGTTCGAGCAAATAGAGCTCGTCGCAGCCGCCCACATGGACATCGTCGATAAAGATTTGCGGCACCGTGGATTTGCCTTGGGCGCGCTCAATCATCTCACGCCGGACGCCGGGTTTGAGCATGGTGTCGATTTCCGTATAGGCGACGCCCTTGTTATTCAGCAGTCGCTTGGCGGCATAGCAGAAGCCGCACAGCATGGTGGTGTAAATCTCGACTTTGGCCACGGTGTCTCTCGCGCGGTGAATCCAACGAGCGTCAATATAGTGTCACTCGGCTTCGGGGACCACCCGCGCCAGGTTGACCACGTCGACGGTCTCGGCGCTGGACCGTTTGAGCGCCCGGGCGCAGGCGTTGACCGTGGCGCCGGTGGTCATGACGTCGTCCATAAGGACCACACGGCGGCCCTCTACCCCTTTCTGTTTGTCGCCCGCCGCGCCATAGTGGTGCCATGGTTAACGCAATGGAGATTTTCGATGAGTCGGTGGTGCGGCGGCACCGTGCGCGTGCCTCGGCGGCGGCGGGAGAGCATGATTTTCTCCATCGTGAGGTCGCCGACCGACTGGCCGAGCGTCT
>JAYZAP010000349.1:0-3911 GCA_036339655.1 Pseudomonadota bacterium
AAACTTGCTTAAGAAACGGTTCACAATTGTTTAATTGCCGAGGTTCCCAGCCGGGTCAGGCCTCTTGCATCGCCGTCCCTCGCGCACCATTCTCAGGCAATGAATTCCGTCACTGACTTCAGCGCCCCCGATGGCGGCGGCTTTGACCACGTGGAAACCTGGGTTTTCGACCTCGACAACACTATCTATGCGGCCCGCCACAGCGTATTCGACCAGATTGATGTGCGGATGGGTTCGTTTATCGCCGGGCTTCTCGATCTCGACCCGGTGGCGGCCCGGAAGGTGCAGAAAGACTACTTCCGCAACCACGGGACCACGCTCCGGGGCCTGATGGTCAACGACCAGATCAACCCCGAGGACTTTCTCAACTACGTCCACGACATCGATGTCAGCCCGATTCCGCCCAATCCGGCGCTCGGCGCGGCGCTCGGCAGGCTCGCCGGTCGCAAGGTGATTTTCACCAACGGTTCGACCAAACACGCCGAGAATGTTTTGACGCGGCTTGGCGTGGCCGATCATTTCCATGGCATCTTCGATATCGCGGCGGCGGGTTACGTGCCCAAGCCGGAGCCCGGTCCCTATCACCAACTGGTCGAGCGCTTCGCCATCGACCCGCGGGCCGCGGCCATGGTCGAGGACATGGCGCGTAATCTGGAACCGGCGGCGGCGCTCGGCATGACAACGGTGTGGGTGCGGACTGAAAACGACTGGGGCCGCGAACACAGTGACGCCGAGTACGTCCATCATGTTATCGACGATGTCGCCGACTGGCTCGGCGCCATGGTCGGCGCTGCAGCCTGACAAGGAAGAACGAAGCCATGAGCGATACCGAGCATTGCGCCACCTGCGCCTGCGGCCAACTGCGCGTCACCACGCTGGGCGACCCGGAATTCGCCGTCGCCTGCAACTGCCTGGCCTGCCAACGGCGCTCCGGCAGCCCGTTCGGTGTCGGCGCCTACGATCGCCGCGACAAGGTGGTCTCGATTGACGGCGAGACCAGGGTGTTTGAGCGCACTGCCGAGACCGGCCGCAAGGTGAGCAACAGGTTCTGCCCGCGATGCGGCACGGCGGTCAATTGGGACCTAGAAATGCAGTCCGATCACGTCGGCATCGCGGCCGGCTGCTTCGCCGACCCGGGCTTCATCACCCCGGCCCGGGCGATCTGGATGGACCAGCGTCATCACTGGTTCGAATTCCCCGAGGACATGCCCACACATGCCACGGCCACGCCCTAACCATGGCGGCCGGGTGGCGCGGTGCGGGCGCGGTTGACAGCCCCCCTCCCCTGACTACTTTAGGCGCCAGAATTCCACCAACAGCACAACGGCCCCTGCCATGACCACGGATATCCTCGAAGGCATCATCAATGATGCCTGGAAACATCGCGACGACGTCAATCTCGAGACCGGTGGCGAATTGCGCGCCGCGGTCGACACCGTGCTCGACGACCTCGACGCCGGGCGACGCCGCGTCGCCAACAAGGTCAATGGCGAATGGCAGGTCAACCAGTGGCTCAAGAAAGCCGTGCTGCTGTCGTTCCGGCTCAATGATTCGGCTCCCATCCCCGGCGGTCCCGGAGCCAGCGCACCGTGGTTCGACAAGGTCGATTCGAAGTTCGAGGGCTGGGACGACGCCCGCTTCCGGGCCGCCGGCTTCCGCGCCGTGCCCCACTGCATCGTCCGCCATTCCGCCTATATCGCGCCCGGCGTCATCCTCATGCCGTGCTTCGTCAACATCGGCGGCTATGTGGATTCGGGCACCATGATCGACACTTGGGCGACTGTCGGGAGTTGCGCCCAGATCGGCAAGAACTGTCACATCTCGGGCGGCGCCGGCATCGGCGGCGTACTCGAACCGCTCCAGGCCGAGCCAGTGATAATCGAAGACAACTGCTTCATCGGCGCCCGCAGCGAGGTTGCCGAGGGGGTGGTGGTCGAGGAGGGCGCGGTGCTCTCCATGGGGGTCTACATCGGCGCCTCGACCAAGATCGTCGACCGCGCCAGTGGCGAGATCTTCTATGGCCGGGTGCCGGCCTATTCGGTGGTGGTCTCGGGCACACTACCCGCCGCAGAAAAGCAGCCCGGCGACAACAGCCCGAACCCCAGCCTCTATTGCGCCGTCATCGTCAAGCGGGTCGACGAGCGGACCCGCTCCAAGACTTCGATCAACGAGCTGCTGCGCGCATGAGCCCGATAGCCGGCAACAGCGCCATCGACCCGGTCGAGCTGGCGGCGGCGATGATCCGCTGCCCCAGTGTGACGCCGGCTGACGAAGGCGCGCTTGACGTGCTTCAGGCCGCCCTCGAAGGCCTCGGCTTTACCTGCCACCGGTTGCCGTTTTCCGAGCCCGGCGAGGACGATGTGGACAATCTCTACGCCCGCATCGGCGATGGCGGACCCAACTTTTGCTTTGCCGGCCACACCGATGTGGTGCCGGTGGGCGACGAAGCGGCGTGGAGTGTCGGGCCGTTCGCGGCGCGCATCGTCGACGATACCCTCTACGGCAGGGGCGCCGCCGACATGAAGGGCGCCGTGGCCTGCTTCGCCGCCGCCGCCGGGCGCCTGTTGGCCGCACGGGGAACGGAATTCGGCGGCTCCATCAGCCTGCTCATCACCGGCGACGAAGAAGGCCCCGGTGTCAACGGCACCAAAAAGGTCCTCGATTGGCTCAGGGATCGCCGTGAGAAACTCGACGTCTGCTTGGTCGGCGAGCCGACCAACCCCGAACAACTCGGTCAAATGGTCAAGATTGGCCGCCGCGGCACCCTGACTGGGACGCTCACGGTTCGGGGCGCTCAGGGCCATGTGGCCTATCCCCAGCTCGCCGACAATCCCCTGCCCCGGCTGGTCGCCACCCTGGCAGTCCTGGACGGCCGTGAACTCGACCAGGGCACCACGAATTTCCAACCATCGAACCTTGAGATCACCACCGTCGACGTGGGCAATCCGGCGTCAAACATCATTCCCGCCAGCGCCAGCGCGACCTTCAATATCCGCTTCAACGACATGCATACGGGCGCCAGCCTGACCGCCTGGCTGACCGGGGTTTGCGACACCCACGCCGGCGATCACGACCTCCATATCCGGATCGGTGGCGAGGCCTTTCTGACCCCGCCGGGGCCGCTCAGCGACATCATCAGCGACGCCGTCGAACTGGTGCTCGGCAGCCGCCCGGAACTCAGCACCACCGGCGGCACATCGGACGCGCGGTTCATCAAGGACCTCTGCCCGGTGGCCGAGTTCGGCTTGGTCGGCCAGACCATGCACAAGGTCGACGAGCGGGTCCTGCTGGCCGATCTGGCGGCGCTCAGCGATGTCTACACCGCTGTCCTCGACGCCTATTTTCCCCACTGAGGCCCGGTTGATGCCAGACCAGCGGGAAATCCTCGCGGCCCTCTACGGCGTCTGGCGCCTGATGCGGCTCGATCAAAGCGGCATGAACTGGTTCAACCTCACCATCGAGGGATTATGGCGATCTTTCTTCGCCGCCATCCTGGTGGCGCCGTTCTTCGCCTTGTTGATGTACCTCGACCTGTCGTCCAACAGCGATGTCACCGACATGGGTTGGACTGCGACGGTGGTCACGGTTCTATACGGGTTGAGCTGGGCCCTGGTGCCGCTGGTGGCAATTGGCGTGACAAAAATGCTCGACCTGTCGAACGGCTATGTGCCGTTGATCGTCGCCTACAACTGGGCGAGCCTGCCGCAGTTCCTGTTGCAGACCCTGGTCGGCCTGATCGGCGTCACCGGCCTGGTTTCCGAGGTGCTTTCCGGCTTTCTGATTCTCTTCGTGGTGGTCTACGTCCTGGTCTTGGAGTGGTTCGTGGTGCGCACATCCCTGCAAACCACCACCGCCACCGCCGTCGGCATCGTGCTGCTCTTCGAAACTCTGGGAGTCTTTCTCAGGTTGAC
>JAYZAP010000350.1:0-5374 GCA_036339655.1 Pseudomonadota bacterium
CAGCGGCGCCAATATGGGGTTTCAGGTCGGCCCACTCTGCCTGATTGCGCTCTACGCCATCGCCTTTCGCCGGGCGCTGGGCGAGGATCGGGTTTCCCAATAGCAGCGCGATTTTCCCTTACCTCTCATCGTATCATTTGACACACTCGGGCTCGGTCGGCGCGTCCCCGCGCCGGGCGGAGGACATCGATGGAGTTCAGTTTTTACTTGCCGTGTTACTGGCCCGATACCAGCGTTCACGCCAAGGTCATGTACGACGAGATGCTTGTCCAGGCGGCCCGGGCCGAGGACCTGGGCTACGCCATGCTAGGCATTCCCGAGCATCATTTCATCAACTACCTGACCCATCCCAGCCCGTTGTTGACGGCGGTCAAGCTGACATCCGTGACTACGCGCATACCGTTCATCACGTCGGTGCTGGTGTTGCCCTTTCTCGACATGCGCCGCCTCGCCGGCGAGATCGCCCAGGCCGACTGCCTGACCGACGGGCGGCTCCATCTCGGCGTCGGCCGCGGCGCCTTCCGCTACGAGTTCGACCGTTTCAACGTGGCCGTGGAGGACAGCCGTGCCATGTTCGACGACGGCCTCGCCCTGCTCAAGACGTTGATGTCGGAGACCGAGGTGTCGTGGGACAGCGACAATTACAAGTTCGACGCCCTGACCATCACGCCCAGGCCGCTGCAGCAGCCCTATCCACCGATCTGGATCGCCGCGGTCAGCCCGGTGGCGATCTACCATTCGGTGCTCAACGGCTACCACGTAATGACCACGCCCCTGCGCGAGCCGTTCGAGAAGGTGGTGGCCCAGGCCGAGGCCTTCCACAAGGGCGTCGCCGAGGCCAGCGACGCGGCGGCCGGCCAGAAGCTGTCCATGCTCAAGATGCTCTATGTGGCCAAGGACGAGGCCGACCGCCGCGAGAAGGTCGCCATCGCCCACGCCAACCACCAGCGCTTCGTCAATGTCTACGAGACCCCCGGCGAAGTCTTCAATGGCGCCATTGTACCCATCGAGGTCAACGAGACCCTGGAAGATGTGGGCAAGGCGCTTATCATTGGCACCGCCGGCGAATGCGTCGACCGGCTCGGCCCCTACGCCGCGCTCAATATCCATGATCTCATGCTCAACATGAGCTTCGGCGCCGCCCACGACGACGTGCTCGGTTCCATGGAGCGCTTCGCCGCCAAAGTCATGCCCCACTTTACGTAATCAGGAGCAATTCCCATGGACGCCCAGGCGCTGCACCAAGACGCCCTCATTATCGACGGCTTGACCTTCCTCAGCGACGGCTACGCCGACGGCCTCAAGGCGGCCAACATCGCCGCCACCAACGTCACCGTCAGCTTCTTCGAGGGCGAATTCGAGCGCACCGCCGACGACATCGCCACTTGGCTGGCGCGGTTCAACGAGCCCGGCTGCCCGTGGCGCCTGGTAGAGACCGCGGCCGATATTCCCGCCGCCCGGGCCGCCGGCCAGGTCGGGTTGATCATGGGCTGGCAGAACATGCGGGCGATCAGCGACAATCTCGACCGCATTGCCCTGTTCCACCGTCTCGGCGTGCGGGTCATGCAGCTCACCTACAACCGCCGCAACTATCTCGGCGACGGTTGCCTCGAGCCCGAGGACGGCGGTCTCAGCGATCTGGGCGTCGCGGCGGTCGGGGTGATGAACGACCTCGGTGTCGCCGTCGATCTCAGCCATGTGGGCAAACGTGCCACTCTCAAGGCGGCCGAGGTAAGCCGCCGGCCGGTGCTCATCACCCACGCCAACGCCGAGGCGGTGGTAGACAGTCCGCGCAACAAGTCCGACGAGGAAATTAAAGCGGTGGCCGCTGGGGGCGGGGTCATCGGCACCAGCATCTACGGCGCCATGTGCTGGACCGGCGATCCCGGACAGCCGCCGTCCCTTGATGACTACCTGCGCCAGCTCGACCACATCGTCGATCTCGTGGGGCCGGACCACGTGGGTATCGGCACCGACCTGCCGGCGGTCAGTGATCTCGCCGTGGTCAAGTCGGTGACGGAGATGACCCTGGCCCGCTCGGCCGCCTTCATCGGCCCCTATGTCGAAGCCTTTGGCAATGAAATCGCTGGGCGCTATATCCGCGAATGCCCGGACCAGACTGGGCTGGTTCATATTACCGAGGCCCTAGTCGACCGGGGCTGGGACGAGGCCCAAATTCGCGGTCTGTTGGGCGAGAATTTTCTGCGGGTGTTCGGAAAAATTTGGGGTGCCTGACTCCGTGGGCACTCCGACTGTGATGGGTCCCGCCGCGCGGCCGGTGACCGGCGTGCTGTTGATGCTCGGGGCGTTCACCTTTCTGCCGATCATCGACTCCATCGCCAAGGTTCTGCTGCAGTACTACCCGGTCCTCCAGGTGGTCTGGGCCCGGGTATTCTTTCACCTGGCGGTCATGGCGCCGGTCGTGCTGTTGTGTGTCGAGCGGCGTCATTGGTGGCCGCACCAACCGAAGCTCCAGCTGTTGCGCAGTTGCTTCATGATTCTTGTTACGGTGCTGTTCTTTGCGGCGCTCAAGACCATGCCGCTGGTCGACGCCATCGCCCTGGTGTTCATCGCGCCCCTGGTGGTCACGGCGCTGTCGCCCTGGCTATTGGGCGAGCGGGTCGGGCCGCGCCGCTGGGCGACGGTGGTGGTTGGATTCGCCGGCGCCATGATGGTGGTGCGGCCGACCTTCGACCAGGTGCCGTGGGAGGCGGTTTTCGCCCTCGGCGCCGGCGTCAGCTTCGGGCTGCTGCTGATTACCACCCGCAAGCTGTCGGGCGGCGACGACCCGCTGGTGACCTTGACGTATACGGCGCTGATTGGCGGTGTGGCGACCACGGTAGCGCTGCCCACGGTGTGGGTGACGCCGACCGTCTTTCACCTGTTTCTCATGGCAGCCACAGGGCTGGTCGCCGTCGCTGGCCATCTCATGGTGATCAAGGCCATGGCCCACGCCGACGCCTCGTTACTGTCGCCCATCACCTACCAGGAACTGGTTGTTACCACGGGACTGGGCTACCTGCTGTTCGACGAGTTTCCCGAACCGCTGACCTGGGCCGGCGTCGCGACCATCATCGCCAGCGGCTTCTACATCACTCTACGCGAACGCCAAAATAATTAAGGGGACAGCATATTTAATTTATTAAATATGCTGTCCCCTTAATTACTACTTCCAGACCTCGCCGGCGACGCGCAGGAAGTTCTCGCCGAGGATGCCGCGGACCTCGCCGTCGTCGTAGCCACGGGCCAGCAGGGCCTCGGTAACGCGCGGGAATTCCGCCGGATCGATAAAGCCGATTTTGCCGTCGCCGTACTGGCGCGCCGGCCAGTACTCGCCATCGCCGTCATCCAGATCGCCGTCCACGGTCAAGGCCTCGTCGTCGAGGGCGAAGTCGAGGCCAATGCCAACCTTGTCGGGGCCGATCATCTCGGCCATGTAATCGATGTGGCGGACCAGGCCGTCCACCGTGGCGCCGTCGTCGCCGAGAAAGATGCCGATGCCGGTGACCCCGATCATGCCGCCGGTGGCGGCACAAGCTTTGATCTGGTCGTCCCAGATGTTGCGCTCGTGGTCGCACAGCACCCGCGAATTGGCGTGGGAGAAGATGAACGGCGCGGATGAGATTTCCATGGCCTCCAATGTGGTGCGGTACCCTGAGTGGGAGCCGTCGACCAGCATGCCGACGCGGTTCATCTCGGCGATCACATGGCGGCCGAAATCGGTCAGGCCGATATCCTCGTCGTGGCAGCCGCCGCCGGCCGGGTTGTTGAGGTTGTAGGCGAACAGCATCTGGCGCACCCCGAGCCGGTAGTATTCCTTGACCAGACCGAGGTCTTCGTTGAGCGAGTCCATACCCTCGATGTCGAATGTCACGCCGAGCTTGCCCTCGGCCTTGGCCCGGCGTACGTCGTCGGCGGTGGCGCACAGGCTGTAGCCTTCGGAATGGGCCTCTATCCAGGCCCGATAGACGGTGAGTGCTGTCTTGGTGCCTTGCCAGGGGCGCCGGTCGTAGCCGACATTAATCGACAGATAGTCGACCCCGGCGGCGCGCCACAGCTCGAGCTGATTGAGGTCGACATCCGGATCGGGTTCGAACCCGGCGTGATTGTCCCACACCAGCGCTTCCGCATGGAGCGCCGCGGCGCGTCCGGATATTCCCCAATCGGTCATGGCTGTACTTCCCTGTTTGTCGCTACGGCATGATAACGAGTTTACCGAAGAATTTCTTGTCTAAGAAATCCCGCTGGGCTTGACGAAGGTCGGCCAGCGGGCAGGTCCTCGCCAGCAGCGGTTTGATACGGCCCTGGATGATGTAGCCCATGAGGTCGGCGAATTCCTTGCGCGTGCCCATGGTCGAGCCGATGAGCTCCAGATGGCCCAAGTAGAGGTTGCGCAGGTCCAATTCCACCAGGGGCCCGGCGATGGCGCCGGCGGTGATATAGCGGCCCTCTGGCCGCAGCAGGTTGAGCAGATCGGCAAACAGCGCCCCGGCGATCAGGTTGGCAACCACGTCCACCGGCCGTCCAGCCAGGGCGTCGCTGACCGCTTCGCCCAGGTCGCCCTCGCCCCGGGTGATAACCACCTCGGCGCCGATGTCGCAGGCCTGGACTTCCTTGCTGGCACTGGTTAGGGAGACCACCCGGGCGCCGCGCAGGCTAGCGAGTTGCACTAGGGCCGAGCCGACACCGCCTGAGGCGCCCGTGATGAACACGGTCTCGCCGGCCACCACCCGGGCGCGGTTGAGCATGCGCTCGCCGGTGATGTAGGCGCAGGGGAAGGTCGCCAGCTCGGTGTCGCTCAGGCCGCAGTTGGCCTCGTGGGTGTTCTAAGCCGACACGGTGACGTATTCGGCGAAGCCACCGTCGCGCTCGCTGCCCAGGTAGCCGGCCTCGACCAGGCCGTCGCCGGGACCGTCGTAGAGGGCCATGTTGACCAGGACTCGTTCTCCGACACGATCGCAATCTACACCCCTGCCACCAACGCTCTCTCCATACCTCGATAATTATTGCGGGCAGTCTAGAGAACCTGGGTAGGCGAGTCTAACGCTTGGTATGGTTGCTTCGAGAACGAAAGGCTTGCGGGCGGGCTGAAAACCGTTGAGAAAGGTTGTCATGGGTTCGGATCTATCACGCCGGGGCGGACGCGCGGCGCGGCGCAAGCTGCGGCTTCAGGCTCCGATTGTCATGGCGCCGGCCCTGGTGCGCAACGTGCCGCTCTACGAGGTGCTCGACGCCGAGGGGGTCGAGTTGATTCACGACGCCTCCATGGCCATTCTCGAGGATATCGGCATCGACTTCCGCGATGACGAGGCGGCGGCCCTGTGCACGCCCGCCGGGGCCGATGTGGACGGCCACCGGGTGCGCATCGACCGGG
>JAYZAP010000351.1:0-2361 GCA_036339655.1 Pseudomonadota bacterium
TGGTGCTGGGCAGGGCGCCGAACACCGTGGGCCGGCCCTCGGCATCGCGCGCCGTGCAAATTTGACCGGTCGGCTTGTGGTAACACCACAGGCGGGTCGCCTCGGCAGTCGCTAAGGGTTTGCCGGCGACGGCTATCTTGCTGTTGCCGTCGACAACCACCGCCGGGGTCGTAAGGACGGCACCGTCAACGGCGACCCGGCCGGCGGCAATCCAGCGTTCAGCCTCGCGGCGCGAGCACAGTCCGGCGCGGGCCATGCGCTTGGCGATACGCTCGCCCGATTTGGTTTTCGTGGCGTGGGTTATGGCTCAGCCCGAGGTGGCGGCGACAAAGGCGTCAAAGATGCGGCTGTCGCCCTCGCTGATGGTGTACTCCGGGTGCCACTGGACGCCCAGGCAGAAGCGCTGGCCGGGGTCCTCGATGCCCTCGATGACGCCGTCGGGGGCCACCGCGTCGACAATCAGCCCCGGCGCCACCGCGTCTACCGCCTGGTGGTGGGCGCTGTTTACCGGCATCGCGTCAACGCCAACGATTCGGCGCAGTAGGGTACCCGGCGCCACGTCGACGCTGTGGCCCGGTTCGTCGCGGGGATTGGGCTGCTCGTGGGCCAGGGCATTGGGTTTGGCCGCCGGAATGTGTTGGATCAGGCTGCCGCCGAAGGCCACGTTCATGAGCTGCTGGCCGCCGCAAATTCCCAGCACCGGCAGGTCGCGGTCGTGGGCGGCGCGGCACAGGGCAAGCTCGAATTCGGTGCGCCGGGCCTTGAGCACCACGGTCTTGTGGCGCTCGTCGGCGCCGAACAACGCCGGATCCACGTCGAAAGCACCGCCGGTCACCACGATGCCGTTGAGGTGCTCGAGATAGCTGGCGACATCGTCGGGTTCGTGGGGCAGGGCGACAGGCAGGCCGCCGGCGCGCCGCAGGCTGGTGAAGTAGTTTTGTCGGAGCGCGTACCATGGCTGGTTGGAATAACCGCCGGGGTCCTCTGAATCCAGGGTCAGGCCGATCAGCGGGCCACTAGTCATCAGTGTATCCCATGTCGACGATTTCCTGCTTCGCCGCGGCGGTCTTTTCCAGGTCGTCGAGACCCATGGCGCGCATCACTCCGGGCCGCTTGTCGAACTGAATTTTCTCGTAGGTCACAAGCTGCACGTAGTTGCCCCAGGGGTCGTTGAAGTTAACGCCTGGGCCAGACATGAACTCGACCCCCATATCCTCGAGGATGGCCCGCCCCTTGGCCGGGTCGTCGACCACCAGACCGAAGTGGCGGCCGGTGTCGCGGACATTGGAGTCACTTTTGAACAGAGCGATGAACTGATCGCCAAGACCGATGAACGCGTCGGTCTCGCTCTGGCTACGCAGGGTCACATCGAAAAGCTTGCCGTAGAATTCGATGGCCTCGCCGATATTGCCGACTTCGAGGGCCACATGGTTGATGCCCACGGCGCGGGGCTTGGCGTTGGCGGTCATGGAACGTCTCCTTTATCCGGATCAGAGGAACAGCGACAGCACGCCGGTGTAGCCGTAGAGCCGGTCGTGGGAGATTTCGCCGTTACAGAAGAAGCCCACCAGGGGCACGTCGCCGATGGCGTCGCGGATGCGCTTAAGCTCGGCCGATTGCTCGCCGAAAATACTGGGGCCGCGCCCGAGACAGGAAAAATAGACGCCGCCGCGCGGCGCGGCGCCGGCGCGGCGCTTGAGGTTGACAAGCATGCGGTCGAGGTCGGCCTCTGCACTCTCGCGGTCGCGGCGGCAGAACATGACCTCCTGGCCGTCCTCGATGTCGGCGGCGATGGCGATGATGCCGGTGCCCATGTCCATGCCCAGCAGGTTGCGCACCGTGTAGTCGGTGCGGTCCGAGCCGCGCAGGGGAAAGCCGGCGAAGATATGCTGGCCGATACCGTGGAGGTCAGCGGCAAGCTCGGGTCCGATATCCTCCTTGAAGACTTCGAGGGCATGGCGGCCATCGAGCTGGTAGACTAGGTTGTCCCGCGACATGGTGATTTCGTGGGTTGGGCCGATGGGCGAGCAGCCCTGGGTCAAGGCCGTGGCGACCGGCACCTCGGCGTGGAACATGACGCCCGACAGGGGGCTTTGCGGGGTTTGATTGCCGGCTCCGGAAACCTGGCCGCCGGCCACATGGGCGTACTCGCCACGGGACGAAATCAGCCCACCGACCAGAAAGCATTCGGCCGCCGCCGCCAGTTCGGGCACCAATTCCATGGTCCGCGGGTGGCGTGGGTCGGCGTGAACAATACCGAATCGGGCCTCGCTGGCATCGAGCCAGTCGCGCCGGGCTTCGACAAAGCCGCCGACGTCGTCGCCGACATCGTCAAAGATGCGAAACGAGTCCGCCGGGAAG
>JAYZAP010000352.1:0-5909 GCA_036339655.1 Pseudomonadota bacterium
AGGAGGCTTCACCGGAAGCCCCGCAGGAAGCTATCGTAGAGAAGAAAGAGCCGATTGTCGACGTGCCGAGCGATCCGGCGCACGAGCCCCAGCCCGTTATCGAATAGCGCCCCCGGGGCAATCCGGTGCATTCCTTTTCGACCGGTTCGTGTCCGGTGGCGCCGGCTGCGTGACCTTGCGCCCGGCCTGCGTGGCCCCCATATACCCTCTTGTCCGGTTGCTCATGTGAGGGCCGTGACTGCGGCGAAACCGCTCAATCAGAGGGTTCCAGGACAGTCATGAATTTCGACAACTATACAGAACGCGCGCGCGGCTTCATCCAGTCCGCCCAAAGCCTGGCGTTGCGCGCCGGCCACCAGCAATTCTCCCCCGAGCACTTGCTGAAGGTGCTACTCGATGACAAGGAAGGTCTGGCAGCCAAACTGATGGACGCCGCCGGCGCCGATCATGGCCGGGCGCTCGCGGCTGTCGAGGCCGAACTCGAAAAGCGGCCCAAGGTCGACGGCGGCGGCGGCCAGGTCTATCTCGCAGCCGAGACCGCCCGGCTTTTCGAGAGTGCCGCACAGATCGCCGAAAAGGCCAACGACCGCTTCGTCACCGCCGAGCGCCTGCTGTTGGCGCTTGTGCTGGCAACCGGCACGCCATCGGCCCAAATTCTCAGCCAGGCCGGGCTCACCGCCCAGGCCCTTAACGACGCGATAAACGATCTGCGCAAGGGCCGCACCGCCGATTCAGCATCGGCCGAAGATCAGTACGATGCCCTCAACAGGTATGCCCGCGACCTGACCGCCCTGGCCCGCGAAGGCAAGCTCGACCCGGTGATCGGCCGCGACGAGGAAATCCGCCGGGTCATCCAGGTGTTGTCGCGGCGGACCAAGAACAATCCGGTGATGATCGGCGAGCCCGGGGTCGGCAAGACCGCCCTGGCCGAAGGTCTGGCGCTGCGCATCGTCAACGGCGATGTGCCTGAAAGCCTCAAACACAAGCGCCTGATGTCCCTCGACCTCGGCGCCCTGATCGCCGGGGCCAAGTTGCGCGGCGAGTTCGAAGAGCGGCTCAAGGCGGTGCTCGCCGAAATGACCGCCTCGGACGGCGAGGTGGTGCTGTTCATCGACGAGCTTCATACCCTGGTCGGGGCCGGCGCCGCCGAAGGCGCCATGGACGCCTCGAACCTGCTCAAACCGGCCCTGGCGCGCGGCGATCTGCACTGTGTCGGCGCCACCACCCTCGACGAGTACCGCAAGCGCATCGAAAAGGACGCCGCCTTGGCTCGGCGCTTCCAGCCGGTGTTCATCGCCGAGCCCACGGTCGAGGACGCCATCTCGATCCTGCGCGGCCTCAAGGAAAAATACGAGCTGCACCACGGCGTACGCATCGCCGACGGCGCCATCGTCTCGGCCACGACACTGTCGAACCGTTATATCACCGACCGCTTCCTGCCCGACAAGGCCATCGACCTGGTTGACGAAGCGGCCAGCCGCAAGCGCATGGAGATGGACTCCAAGCCCGAGGAACTCGACGAACTCGACCGCCGGGTGATCCAGCTCAAGATCGAGCGCGAGGCCCTCAAGAAGGAAACCGACGAGGCTTCCAAGGACCGCCTCGCCAAGCTTGAGCACGAACTCGCCGATCTCGAACAGCAGGCCCTCGAGCAAGGCGCCCGCTGGCAGGCCGAGCGTGACCGGGTGGCCGGCGGTCAGAAACTCAAGGAGCAGCTCGACGCGGCGCGCAGCAAACTGGCGGTAGCCCAGCGCGAGGGCGACCTGGCCCGCGCCGGCGAGCTCGCCTACGGCGTCATCCCCGAACTTGAGCGCCAGCTCGGCGAGGCTGGCGACGCGGAACAGACGCCCATGGTGCGCGAGGAAGTCTCATCCGAGGACATCGCCGGGGTGGTGTCGCGCTGGACTGGCGTACCGGTCAAAAAAATGATGGAGGGCCAGCGCGAACGCCTGCTCCACATGGAAGGCAGCCTGCACGAACGGGTGGTCGGCCAGGACGAGGCCATCGTCGCCGTGGCCAACGCCGTGCGCCGCTCCCGTGCCGGCCTCCAGGACGCCGACCGGCCGATCGGCTCGTTCCTCTTCCTCGGCCCCTCCGGCGTCGGCAAGACCGAGCTGACCAAGGCCCTGGCCAGCTTCCTGTTCGACGACGACCACGCCATGCTGCGCATCGACATGTCGGAGTACATGGAGAAGCATTCCGTGGCCCGGCTGATCGGCGCGCCGCCGGGCTACGTGGGCTACGAGGAAGGCGGGGCGCTAACCGAAGCGGTGCGCCGCCGGCCCTACCAGGTGATTTTATTCGACGAGGTCGAGAAGGCCCACGGCGACGTTTTCAACCTGTTGCTCCAGGTGCTCGACGATGGCCGCCTGACCGACGGTCACGGCCGCACCGTGGACTTCAGCAACACCATCATCGTGCTGACCTCGAACCTGGGCAGCGATTACCTTGCCGAACACGCCGAGGGCGACTTGATGGGCCTGGCTCGCGACAAGGTCATGGAGGTGGTGTGCGCCGCGTTCCGCCCCGAGTTCCTCAACCGGCTTGACGAGATCATCGTCTTCGAGCGGCTCGGTCGCGACCACATGAAAGGCATTGTAGACATTCAGCTCGGCCATCTGCGCGGCCTGCTCGCCGAGCGCAAGATCACCCTCGATCTCGACGGCAAGGCGCCCGACTGGCTGGCCAACGCCGGCTTCGACCCGGTCTACGGCGCCCGACCGCTGAAACGGGTGATCCAGCGCTCGCTGCAGAACACCCTGGCCACGCTGATCCTGGAAGGCGCCATCGACGACGGCGCCACGGTCACCGTCAGCGCCGGCCCCGACGGCCTCGAGGTAAACGGCAAGGTCATAGCGGCGGAGGCGGCGTAGGCTTACACCAGCGGTCATTATGAGCGACTCATAATAACCGCTGGCAAGCGCGACCGCGCGTCGCCGATCATTCGGCGGAAGCCTGCGTGGCGTTTGAACGCCCATCGGTCATGCTTGGTGACCGATGGAATTAGAGCATCCCAGTGATCTCATCGGCCGCCCGGATGCCGGAGAGATAGGCCCCGTGGCAGGTGCCCTGAGCACCGTTAATGGTGGCTTCACCCGCGAAAAACAGCCGCTCGTCGATTGGCCGCGCTAGCGTGGCGCGCTGGTGCGCTTGGCCGGGCCGGGCGCAAGCGTAGGACCCCCGGGTCCAGGGTTCCGTGGTCCAGGCGGTGACGATGGAGCGGCTCACGTGTTTGCGGATGTGGTGGCCGAACACGTCGGCGATGCTGTCGACGGCAAAATCATGACAGGCCTGCTGGCCCTGTTTTTCGAGCCACACCGCGTGAGGCCCGCCGACGAACGCAACCGCATAGTTATGCCCCATGACACTGGCTTCAATTCGCGCGCCATTGCCAATGTCATCGTCATTCCAGGTGCTGTGACAACCGCGATCGTCCGCACCGAACACGTCCGTATCGAAGTAGATACACATCTTGTTTTCCGTCCCGTTGGGAATGTTGACGATGGCGTCGGTTTTCCAGTCCGGCAGGCCCGGCGAAAACAGAATGTCGCCGGACCCCAGAATGCCGGTCGATACGGTGATCAAGGCGGTGCGCCCGGTGATCGTTCCCTTGGGTGTTTCCACCGCAACGCCCGGGCCTGTCCAGTCGACGCGCTCGGCGCGGGTGTTGAGTGACACCGCCACATCCGCGCCCCATGCGGCAACCAGATTGCCGTAACCGTTCAGCACCCGAAAGCTGGCGCCACCCTCGCTGTCGGCAACGTCGGCGCATGACACCTGATCAAGGTCGTGAACCCACTGTGAGGATATGACGGCCATAAGTGGCGCGGCATACTCGTTGTCCAGGTCGACGATGTCGCTAACCGCCACATCCCGGCCCCGTTCGGCGGCGGCATAAATCGCGTTGTAACTATCATCGAGGTACTGAATGCAGGCGGCCCGTTGATCGTCGGTCAAGGTCTTGCCGTTTCGATGGTATCGGACTCGCGCTTTCTCGAACGGATTTCCCTTGTCCCTGCCCACCGTGATACCCAGTTTGTCGGCGATGGGAATGAAGGTGGTTTCGGCGCCTTCCAGAAAGGCGCAGCCCAGGTCGAACCACACGCCGGGCGCGATTTCCTCGGAGTAGGCGCGCCCCCCGATACGGTGTGATCCTTCAATCACCGAATATGACAGACCGAGGCTGCTCAGTTGCTTGGCCGCGGACAGGCCGGCCGCGCCGGCGCCTATGATGATGACGTCTGTCTCCGAGGCCATTGCTTGTCTCCCTAAGTCGCTACTCTTTTCGAATCATGGTTATAGTCTCGCGCTGTGCGCGGCGGAAGTAGCGCCTAAATGTGCAGCCCGAGCCGGGGGCCGACTTCCTTGAAGCCATATCCGAGATAGAAATCGATCATGCGCTGCCACTGCGGCACATCGGCGCTCCGACTTCAAGCTCCAGCCAGCCCGGTTTCGGCCGAAATCAGCGGCGGCATCGACGAGCAGGGCGCCGACCCCGGCCGAGCGGTGACGGGGCGCCACGTAGAATTCGGAAATTTCACCGAATTTTCCACCGGCATAGATCGCGGCGCATTCGTTGAGCATCAACAGGCCGACCAGCTCGCCGTCCGCTCCATGAGCCCCCAGACGCCGGTATCATCGCCCAGCAGTGTCCCGGCGGTGCGGCACATTTTTGCCCGGTCGAACTCGTCAGTGCTCTTGGGGAACAGCTTCGCCAGTAGGTCGTGGACCATCACACCCACGGTTTCGCCATCGCCAGTAGTTGCTTCGACGACTTGAATGTCATTGGCCATGATTACTTCCTCGCCGTTACAGCTGCCCCAGAAACGCCGCTACCGCCGCGATACTCTCATGGATGTTCTGGGCTTCGGTGCGGCCCGAGGCAACGCGGGGTTTCAGGGAGTGGTCGCCATCTTCGCTCCAGTAAATGTTGATTGAATCCGACAGTGGGTAATCGCCGACCTCGCTCTGGGTACCAAGCGCGTCGCGGGTGCCTTGGACGATGAACGTTGGGGTTTTGATCGTCGCCATGTGGCCGAGCCGCTCGGGCGACGCGGTCTTGCCCGGGGCATGGAACGGATAGCACAGACAGACCAAGCCGCGCGCGTCGACATCGTCGGCGATCATGCTGGCCATGCGGCCGCCCATGGACTTGCCGCCGATGACCAGCTTGCCGCTGCCTGTAAGTTCGGCGATCACCAGCCGCCAGGCCTCGATCAGTACCGTGGGCCGGTCCGGCGGCCGGCGGGTACCCTTGGCGCGGCGCCGCTGCATGTAGGGAAATTCGAACCGGGCGACGCGGAACCCGGCGGACCCCAGGCCTTCGGCGAAGGCGTTCATGAACGGGCTGTCCATGGCGGCGCCGGCGCCATGGGCCAGGGCGACAGTCAGGGTTGCATCGTCGGGTCCGTTGTAAATGAACGCCGGCGTCAACACGCCGGGTCGGCTTCGGCGGTCTCTTCACCGCAGGCTTCGGCCTGAGCGGCCGCCTGGGCCATGGCGTCGGAGACATTGCGGACCAACGGCAGGGCGGCGAGCTGGCGTTCGAGGTCGAGGCGCGACTGTTCGAAGGCTGCCAGGGCGGAGCCCTTGAGCTTGGCTCCGGTCGGCAGCTTGACCTTGAGCGGGTTAATCTGCTTGCCGGCTTGCAACACCTCGTAGTGAAGGTGTGGCCCGGTCGAGCGGCCGGTCGAACCGACAAAGCCGATGATTTGGCCCTGCTTGACCCGCCGGGTTCGTTGGATGCCCGTGGCAATGCGGTCGAGGTGGGCGTAGGCGGTGGAATAGCTGCCACGATGGCGGATGTGGACGTATTTGCCGTAGCTGCCGTTCCGCGCGGCAAACTCGATGACTCCATCGCCGGCGGCCATGATCGGCGTCCCCCGCTTGGCCCCGAAGTCGACGCCCCG
>JAYZAP010000353.1:0-2274 GCA_036339655.1 Pseudomonadota bacterium
CGGCGGCCAGCAGAACGACGATAAGGCCACGCAGGATGATCTTCATGGTCGGGTCCCCCTTGTCCGCTTCAGAATTCAACGCCGATCTGGGCCTTCACGCCGTCGCGGAAGGGATGTTTGATCTGGGTCATCTCGGTGACCAGATCGGCAATCTCGATCAGTTCGGCCTTGGCGTTGCGCCCGGTAACCACCATATGGAGGTCGGCGCGCTTGTTTTTGAGCGCCTCGATCACAGCGGCGGCGTCGAGATAGTCGTAGCGCAGCACGATGTTGAGTTCGTCGGCGATGACCATGTGATAGCTCTCGTCCGCCATCATCGCCTGAACCGTCGCCCAGGCTTTTTCGGCGGCGGCGACATCGCGCTGGCGGTCCTGGGTGTCCCAGGTGAAGCCCTCGCCCATGGCCTTGATGGTGACCAGCTCGGGGAACCTGTCGAGGATGTCGCGCTCGCCGGTCTCCCAGGCGCCCTTGACGAACTGGACGATGCCGACCTTGAGGCCGTGGCCGATGGAGCGCATGGCCAAGCCCATGGCGGCGGTCGACTTACCCTTGCCCTTGCCCGTATGGACGATGATCAGGCCGCGCTCCTCGGTCTTGCCGGCCATGATCTTGTTGCGCGCCGCCTTGCGCTTTTTCATCTTCTCGGCGTGGCGTTCGTCGGTCGTCTGTTTTTCGGTCATTGGCTTGATTTCCTTTCGCGCCCTACAGCACCGCGATGATGCCGTAAAACAGCACCATATCGTAGGCAAAATGGGCCGCCATGGCGGCTTCCAACCCTTGTTTCCAGAACAACCAGCCGAACAGCCCGCCGCCCAACAGGCGCACAAGCTGCATGGGCTCGGTGACCAGTTGGCCGGCGCCTCCGGCCTCGCCCGCCGGAGCGCCGTGAACCATGGTGAAAAGCGCGGCTGTCAGCGCCAGGGCAATCCACATGACGGTGTCCGAAGGGCTCTCGTCGCCACTGGGCAGCACGCGCCAGACGAAGGCGACCATCAGTGACATAAGCCCGAGGCGAAACAGCAGTTCCTCGCCGACACCGGCGCTGGTCGCCTGGGCGACGCCGACCCACAGGGGCACCACGTCGTCGCCCGGCATGGCCGGTGAGACGGTGCCGCCGGCAATGGCCATGGCGACGATGACGCCGACAAGGCCCAAGGCGCCACCGGCCCCGGCCCCCCGGACGAGTCGGGCGGCGGCGTCCACGGCCGGCTTGCCCGCCAGCCAGGCTTCGGTCAACGGCGCGCCGAGGCCGACCCGCGCGCCACTGCGAAGGCCCACATAGATGGCCGCCGAAAAGATCACGATGGCGGCCAGCAGGACGGTCACGGTGGCGGTCTGCCAACTCAATCTATGGGCGGCGACACCGGACTCGCCGAGCACCACTGTCACCGGAATCAGGGGCAGCACGGCGATGGTTCCGGCCAGCCACAAGGTAAGGAACAGCCGCCAGTTAAACGGGGTTCGGGTTGTTGCGGTCATGGCGCCGCCGCTTCCTGGGTTGCGGCCGGCTGCTGCCTGGCGAAACTTGCGAGCAGCGGGTGCGCGGTGTTGGAACGGGGCCGCCACAGGCCGCGCTCCTGGGCATCCATAAGCCGCTCGGCCATGTCCCTGAGGGCCGCCGGGTTGACCGCCTCGAGAAAGTCTCGGACCCGGTCGTCGGCCAGGTAGGCGTCGAACACCGCGTCGAAGTGGTGGTCACGAACCGCGTGGGCGGTGGCGGCGAAGGCGAACATATAGTCCACCGTGGCAGCCATCTCGAAAGCGCCCTTGTAGCCATGGCGCATGATGCCCTCGATCCATTTCGGATTGACCACCCGGGCCCGGACCACCCGGGCGATTTCTTCCTCGAGGGTGCGAATGCGCGGGCTTTCGGGCCGTGAATGGTCGTTGTGATAGACCGCCGGCTGGTCGCCGGAGACGTGGCGCACCGCCGCCGTCAAACCGCCCTCGAACTGGTAATAGTCGTCGGAATCGAGTAGGTCGTGCTCGCGGTTGTCCTGGTTGTGAACCACCGCCTCGACGGCGCACAGGCGGCGTTCGAACAGGGCGTGTTCGGCGTCGCCGTCGCTGCCCGAGCCGTAGGCATAGCCGCCCCAGGCGACATAGGCGCGGGCCAGGTCAGCGTCGGTGTCCCAGCCGCGCTCATCGATCAGGGCCTGGAGGCCGGCGCCGTAGGCCCCCGGCTTGGAGCCGAACACTCGGTAGCCAGCCCGGCGCCGTGCCGCCTCGGGAGTCATGCCGCTTTTCACCAGGGCAACCGTCTCAGTGGCAACC
>JAYZAP010000354.1:0-2673 GCA_036339655.1 Pseudomonadota bacterium
GAAGACCCGGGCGTCCGCGTTGTTTTCGGTGATCGCCCGCAAGCGGGGACCAAGTTCCTCGATGGTGATCTCGGTGTCTTGAAGAAAGATCACGCCGTCCGCATTGACCGAGACCGCCAGTGGCTCGTCTTCGCCGGGCAACTCGGGGGCGGCGCTCTCGGGCAGGTCGACCGGCACCCCGACGGTCAGCAGCGGCGCGGTGATCATAAACACCACCAGCAGCACCAGCATGACGTCGACAAACGGCGTGACATTGATATCGCTCATCATGCGCCGGCGGCGGCGGCTGCCCCGTGTCGCTGTGTTGAAGGCGACCGACATCAAATATCCTCCTCGAGCTGGCGCGACAGGATGGCGGAGAACTCGGCGGAAAACGTTTCGAGCCGACCTTCGTAGCGGTCAAGGTCTCCGGACAGCTTGTTGTAGGCGATCACCGCCGGGATCGCCGCCACCAGGCCGAGCGCGGTGGCGAACAGTGCCTCGGCAATACCTGGCGCGACCACGGCAAGCGAGGTGTTCTTGCTGGCGGCAATCGACTGGAAGCTGTTCATGATGCCCCACACGGTGCCGAACAATCCGATGAACGGCGCCGTCGAGCCGACCGTGGCGAGGAAGCCCATGTAGCGTTCGAGCTTATCGACCTCGCGGCTCAGCGCCACCTGCATGGCTTGGCCGATCCGCTGATGCAGCCCGGCGGTGAGGCCCTGGCCGCCGCCCAGGCCGTTGCCGCCCAGACCGCCCGACGTCGAGCGCCGCCATTCGGCCATGGCCGCGGCGAAGATCGCCGCCATGGGATGGTCCGGCCGGTGACCGACCCGGTCGTAGAGGTCCTCGAGCGAGCCGCCCGACCAGAAAGCCTCCTCGAATTTCTCGGCCAGCACTCGAAGGCGGCGGAATCGTACGGACTTTTCAAAGATGATAGTCCAGCACCAGAACGACGCCACCACGAGGATCAGGATGACAGCCTTGACCACCGCGTCGGCATTCAACAACAGGCCCCAGATCGACAGGGCGTCCGTCCCTATCGAACCACTCAATGCTACGCTTTCAATCGCGGTCTCGTCCACTGTACGTGCCCCCGGTCAGGATTTCAGAAAGGATTTCAGCGCCGCGCGGAAGCGCGTCGGCAGGCGGGCCGGATTTCCCGCCGGCGTGACATAGGCAAGACGCACCGCCAGGCGCGCCAAGACGGAATCGTCACGGCGCACCACCTGGTCAAGCTCCGCGCTGGCGCCGCCGAGTGCCATCAGCCTGGTCCATACGTCGATGTGGTCGTCAAGCCGCGCCGGACGCAAGTAGTCGATCTGGCAGCGCCGAACGGCAAAGGCAGCGCCGTTCTCGCGGCCGCCGTCGGGCACCCCGAGCAGGCGGCTCATCTCGGTGCGGCCGCGCTCGGCGAACTTGAGATAGTTGGCGTAATAGACCATGCCGGTGGAATCCGTGTCTTCGTAGTAGACCCGCATGGGGAGACGGTGGGCGTCGCCCTCGATGACTCCCGAACTGTCAAACATCACTGGCCTCATCACGAGACATCAGCTCGAACTGCTCGGTCATACTCTTCGGCGTGTCCAGTCCCAGGTGATCGTAACTCGCCGGGGTCAGGGCGCGGCCGCGCGGCGTGCGCATGACAAAACCCTGCTGGATCAGGTAGGGCTCGATGACGTCCTCGATGGCGTCGCGTTGTTCCGACAACGCCGCCGCCATGGTGTCGACGCCGACCGGGCCGCCGCCGTAGTGCTCGGCCAGCAGACGCAAGTAGCGGCGGTCCATGGCGTCGAGGCCACGGCCGTCGACTTCGAGGCGGTTGAGCGCCGCGTCGGCGGCGGCGGCATCGATGGTCGCCGCGCCGTCGACCGCGGCGAAGTCGCGCACCCGGCGCAGCAGGCGCACCGCCACCCTGGGCGTGCCGCGTCCCCGGCGGGCGATTTCCCGGGCGCCCTCGGGGGTCAGCGGCATATCGAGAACCTGGGCGCCGCGACGGACAATCTGGTCGAGTTCGTCGGGCTCGTAGAACGACAGCCGCGAGGGAATGCCGAACCGCTCACGCAGCGGCGTGGTGATCAGCCCAGACCGGGTGGTGGCGCCGACCAGGGTAAACGGCGGCAGGTCGAGGCGCACGGACCGCGCCGCCGGTCCCTCACCCATGCTGAGGTCGAGTTGGAAGTCCTCCATGGCCGGGTAGAGCACCTCCTCGACCACCGGACTGAGGCGATGAATTTCATCGATGAACAGGACATCGCGTTCCTGCAGATTGGTCAGCAGGGCGGCGAGATCGCCGGGCCGCGCCACCACCGGCCCCGAGGTGGCACGGAAGCCGACGCCGAGCTCGTGGGCGACAATTTGCGCCAGTGTGGTCTTGCCGAGACCCGGCGGGCCGTGGAACAGCACGTGGTCAAGGGCCTCGCGCCGCGACCGGGCGGCGTCGATGAACACCCGCAGATTTTCGCGCACCTGGCGCTGGCCGACGAACTCGTCGAGGGTTGCCGGGCGCAATACCATTTCAGGGGCGTCACCAGCGTTAAACGCCGGGGCCAGCACGTTGTCGGAGTCGTGGTTCATGATGGCGGGTTCATGGGGCGAGCTCGCGCAGGCCGGCGCGGATCAGGTCTTCGAGGGCGGCATCGCCACCAAGGTCTCGGCTGGCAGTGGCCACGGCGCCGACCACGGCGCCCC
>JAYZAP010000355.1:0-7719 GCA_036339655.1 Pseudomonadota bacterium
GCGAACCGGATAACTCGTCGAAGCCGCGACCGGCAATCATATCTGGGGCGAACGCTACGACTGCGATCTCGAGGACATTTTCGCGGTCCAGGACGAGGTGGTCGAGGCCATTGCGGCGGCGGTGCCGGGTCAGCTCCGCAAAGTCCAGATCGAGCGCGCCCGCCGCAAGCCGACCGACAGTCCAACCGCCTACGATTATGCATTGCGCGGCGAATGGCTTCTGCGCGCCGATTGGAACGACCCAGAAGCCTTTGCGATGCTCGGAAAAGCCGCCGAAATCGATCCCCAATATGCGCACGCCCATGCTCGTTTGGGAGTGATTCACTATAACCGCGCCTTGTCTCTTGGGAACGCGTTTGACGAGGCGTCTCTGACGTCGCAATCGTACATGGGCAGGGCCCTGGCGCTTGATGAGGACGACAGCTTCGTTCAACGCCAGGCGGGAACATTCTATCCCTTAATGGGCCAGCACGATCCAGCCAAATACCATTCGGAGAGAGCGATTGCGCTCAACCCGAACAACGTGGAGGCAATCATCGGGCATGCTCTTCTGCTTGCATTCCTCGGCTACAGAAAGGCGGGGCTCGACGTGTGAGAGTGCGGCCCTACGCCGCCGTGCCGCCCACCGTCAGCCCGTCGATCAGCAGGGTCGGCAGGCCGACGCCGACGGGCACGCCCTGGCCGCTCTTGCCGCAGGTGCCGATGCCCGGGTCGAGCGCCATGTCGTTGCCGATTGCCTTGACCCTCGTTAACACGTCGGGGCCGTTGCCGATGAGCGAGGCGCCCTTGACCGGGGCGCCGACCTTGCCGTCCTCGATGAGGTAGCCCTCCGACGCTGAGAACACGAACTTTCCCGAGGTGATGTCGACCTGGCCGCCGCCGAAGTTGACCGCGTAGAGACCCTTTTTGACGCCGGCGATGATGTCCTCGGGGGCGCGGTCGCCGGCCTCCATGAAAGTGTTGGTCATGCGCGGCATGGGGGCGTGGGCGAAGCTCTGGCGGCGTCCGTTGCCGGTCGGCGCCATGTTCATGAGCCGGGCGTTCTGGCGGTCGTGGAGGTAGCCGGTGAGGATGCCGTCCTCGATCAGCACCGTGCGACTGGTGGGCGTGCCCTCGTCGTCGATGGTCAGGGAGCCGCGGCGGTCGGTCAGGGTGCCGTCGTCGACCACGGTGACGCCGGGCGCCGCCACCCGCTTGCCCATGAGCCCGGCGAAGGCCGAGGTCTTCTTGCGGTTGAAGTCGCCTTCGAGGCCGTGGCCGATGGCTTCGTGGAGCAGGATGCCGGGCCAGCCGGGGCCCAGCACTACGTCCATCTCGCCGGCCGGGGCGGGCTGTGAGTCGAGATTGACCAGGGCCTGGCGCAGGGCCTCGTCGACCTGGGCCTGCCAGCTTTCCGATCGTAGCCAGGCGTCGTAGCCGCCCCGTCCGCCGACGCCGTGGCTGCCGGATTCCATGCGCTCGCCATCGCCCGCCACCACACTGACGTTGAGCCGCACCAGGGGGCGCAGGTCGCTGACCCGGGCGCCGTCGGCGCGGATGATTTCCACCGCCTGCCATTCGCCGGTCAGCGAGGCCATGACCTGGCGCACCCGGGAGTCCTTGGCCCGGGCGTAGGCGTCGATATCGGCGAGCAGCTTGACCTTGGCCGCGAAATCGACCTCGCCGAGCGGATTGGCGCCGCTGTAGAGCGCCTGATTGGTGCCCGATGGACCTTCGGCCTGGGTTCCCGAATGGCCGGCGCGCACCGCCTGGACCGTGGCCGCGGCCCGGCTCATGGCGTCATGGCTGAGTTCCGAGGCATGGGCGTAGCCGGTGGCCTCGCCCGATACGGCGCGCAGGCCGAAGCCCTGGGTGGTGTCGAAACTGGCGGTCTTGAGCATGCCGTCGTCGAAACCGAGGCCCTCGGACTGGCGGTATTCGAGGAACAATTCGCCGTCGTCGGCGCCGGCCAGAGCGTCGCCCACCAAGCGCTCGACACGGCCGCGGTCGAGGCCGGCGCGGGTGAAGAACAACTCGTTGGAATTGGGCTGATCGGTCATCGCTGGCTCCTGGGGCTATAGGGCGACCTCTAACATAGGGTGTCGGGCGGCAAAATACATCGCGCGCGTCGCCTCCCTGGCGACTCGTGACGGGCCCTCGGGACGGGGTCGCAAAGAGACCGCGAAAGCCGCTCACACTATTGTGGTTCGTTATTTCGTGTTGTACGTTCCGGGCAACAAAGGGAAGTCGATCAGGAGCGAGCTTCGAGGGCGCGTTCACTCGTAAATTTTGTGTCCTAACGCGTCTGCGTCCGGAACAACAGGGCTTAGTTCGGTGTGTGATCGTCAGCGCTAATCGTTGGCGAACATGGCGGCTTCCGGTGAAGTTTGGTCACGGCAGCACCATTGGAATCGTGGAGGGCTGCAACGCTATGTCACTGAGCGGACGTTTATGGGGTCTGGTGGTCACCTTGGGATTGGTGACCCTGGGCGGCGCCACGGCCCATGCCAATCAGGCAGTGCCTTGGCAGTTGGGGTTCCAGGAGGCGGCGACACCGGTGATGCGCGAAGTCCTGGTGTTCAACGATCTTCTGATGTCGTTCATTGTCTCCACCTTTGTCTTCGTCGTGCTGCTGTTGATCTACACCATGATCCGCTTCAGCGCGGCCCGGAATCCGGTGCCCTCGAAGACCACCCACAACACCATCGTCGAGGTTGTCTGGACGGTGGTTCCGATCATGGTCCTGATCGTCTTCACGGTTCCGTCCTTCAAGCTTCTGTATTTCCAGGACCGTACGGTCAACGCCGAGATGACCATCAAGGCGATCGGCCACCAGTGGTACTGGACCTATGAGTATTCCGACCACGACGGCCTGACCTTCGATGCTCTGATAATCGCCGACGACGAAATCGTGGCGGGTCAGAGCCGGCTGCTCGAGACCGACAACCGGTTAATTGTCCCGGTAGGGACGAACATCAGGCTGTTGACCACCGCCGACGACGTCATTCACGCCTGGGGCGTTCCCGCCTTCGGAATCAAGATCGACTCGGTGCCCGGGCGGGTCAACGAGACCTGGTTCCATGTCGAACGGGAAGGAGTCTACTACGGCCAGTGCTCGGAGCTTTGCGGTGTTTACCACGGCTTCATGCCAATCACCGTCGAGGTACTGTCGAAGGACGCCTTTGCCGCCTGGCTGGTCAAGGCCAAGGAAGAGTTCGCCGGCCTTGGCGCGCCGGCCACAACCGTTGCCGACAGCGCGTCGTAGAGCCATGGATCGGACCATGAGCGGTCACGCGGACGCCCACCACGACAACCACCACCACGGGCACCCCACGGGCTGGCGGCGCTGGCTGTTTTCGACCAACCACAAGGACATCGGCACAATGTATCTTGTGTTCGCCATTACCATGGGCCTGGTCGGCGGCATCTTGTCCATGCTGTTCCGCCTAGAACTGCAGACCCCCGGCATGCAGTACTTCGGCGAGAACTACCAGTTGTTCAACACATTAGTCAGCGCCCACGGCCTGATCATGGTGTTTTTCATGGTCATGCCGGCGTTTATCGGCGGTTTCGGCAACTGGATCATGCCGTTGATGATCGGCGCCCCGGACATGGCGTTCCCGCGCATGAACAACATCAGCTTCTGGCTGCTGATCCCGGCAGCGGTGTTGTGGGTCGGATCGCTGTTCGTCGGCGAGGGGCCGGGGATCGGCTGGACCGCTTATGCGCCGCTCAGCACATCGGGTCACCCGGGCCCGGCGGTCGACATGATCATCCTCGGCCTTCATCTGGCCGGCGCCTCGTCAATCCTCGGCGCAATCAATTTCATCACCACCATCTTCAATATGCGGGCGCCGGGCATGACGCTGCACAAGATGCCGCTGTTTGTCTGGGCGACCCTGATCACCGCTTTCCTGCTGCTGTTGTCGCTGCCGGTGCTGGCCGGCGCCATCACCATGCTGCTGACCGACCGCAACTTCGGCACCGCGTTCTTCGACGCCAGCGGCGGCGGCGACCCGGTGCTCTACCAGCACCTGTTCTGGTTCTTCGGCCACCCGGAAGTCTACGTCCTGATCATCCCGGGTTTCGGCGTCGCCAGCCAGATCGTCTCGACATTTTCGCGCAAGCCGGTGTTCGGCTACCTCGGCATGGTCTACGCCATGGTCTCGATCGGCGTCATCGGCTTCATCGTCTGGGCCCATCACATGTACACCGTCGGCATGGACGTCGACACCCGGGCCTATTTCCTGGCCGCCACCATGGTTATCGCGGTGCCCACCGGCATCAAGATTTTCAGTTGGATCGCCACCATGTGGGGCGGTTCCATCGAGTTCCGGGTGCCGATGATCTGGGTCATGGGCTTCATCGTGTTGTTCACCCTGGGCGGTGTCACCGGTGTCGTCCTGGCCAACGCCGGCATCGACATGGCGCTGCACGACACCTACTACGTGGTCGGCCATTTCCACTACACCATGTCCATGGGCGCGCTGTTCCTGATCTTCGCCGCGTTCTATTTTTGGATCGGCAAGATGTCCGGCCGCCAGTATCCCGAGGGGCTGGCCAAGCTGCACTTCTGGGTGACGTTCATCGGCGTCAACATCACCTTCTTCCCCATGCACTTCCTCGGCGCGGCGGGCATGCCGCGGCGGATTCCCGACTACCCGGACGCCTTCGCCGGGTGGAACATGATTGCATCGTTCGGTTCCTACATTTCGTTCATGGGCGCCCTGATCTTCATGGTGGTGTTGTGGCGCACCTTCACGGCCGGTGAGAAGGTCGGCAACAACCCGTGGGGCGAGGGCGCGACAACCCTGGAATGGACCCTGCCGTCGCCACCGAATTTCCATTCCTACGAGGAGATCCCGCGGGTCGAGTAGACCGGTCGGAACGGTTCATTTTGTGAGGTTTATGTGACTGATCGCGCTATCACGCTGGAAACCAGCCCCGAGTCCAGCCCGGAAATCGTCGCCGACACCAAAGTCGGCGATTATGTGGCCCTGCTCAAGCCCCGGGTCATGTCGTTGGTGGTATTTACCGGTTTCGCCGGGCTCTATCTGGCGCCCGGCCCATTGCACCCGATCCTGGCCCTGACCGCGGTGCTGTGTATCGCCGTGGGCGCCGGCGCCGCCGGGGCCATCAACATGTGGTACGACCGCGACATTGACGCCCTAATGACCCGGACCCGGGGGCGGCCGATCCCCGCCGGCCGCATGGAGCCTGGCGTGGCGCTGGGATTCGGCGTCTCCCTGTCGGTTGCCTCGGTGCTGATGATGGGCCTGGCGGTCAATTTGACGGCGGCCGCGCTGCTCGCCCTGACCATCGCCTTCTATGTCCTGGTCTATACCATGTGGCTCAAGCGGCGGACGCCGCAGAACATTGTCATCGGCGGCGCCGCCGGGGCGTTGCCACCGATGATCGGCTGGGCCGCGGTGACTGGCGAAGTCAGCCTAGTCGCCGTGGTCCTGTTCGCCATCATCTTCATGTGGACGCCGCCTCATTTCTGGGCCCTGGCGCTGTACCGCTCGGGCGACTATGCCAAGGCCGGGGTGCCCATGTTGCCGGTGGTTTCCGGCGCACAAGCGACCAAGCGACAGATCATGTTCTATGCGGTGGCCCTGGTGCCGGTCACCCTCGCGCCGGTCGTGCTGGGGGTCTCAAGCCTTTTCTATGGCGCCGGCGCGGCGTTGCTGGGCGTCGTCTTCATCGCCGCCGCCTGGCGCGTGCTCGGCGACACCAGCGATAAGGCGGCGCGCTGGATGTTCGGCTATTCGATCATCTATCTGTTCATGATTTTCCTGGCGCTGATCGCCGACAAGGTCGCAATGACTCACTGGGGCGTGGCCGGCTGACATGGCGATCACCGACCTTCACAAGCGCCGGTTGGGCAAGAATCTCGCGGTTGCCGGTGTCCTGGCGGTGCTGGTAGCGCTGTTTTTCGCCATCACCATCGTCAAGTTCGGCGGGGCGTCCTGACATGGCCGACCCCGAAAATGGTCAATTGCTCCGTCACAACCGGATCACGGTCCTGGCCTTGCTGGCGATGTTAGCCGGCATGGGCGGATTGACCGCCGCGGCGGTGCCGCTCTACCAGATTTTCTGCCAGGTTACCGGCTTCGGCGGCAGCACCCAGGCGGTGGCCGAAGCACCGGCGGTGGCGGCCGAGCGGCTGATTACGGTGCGCTTCAACGCCGATGTGGGCCGCGACCTGCCGTGGACGTTCAAGCCGGACCAGCGGGCGATAACGCTCAAGGTCGGCGAAACCGGCATTGCGGTCTACACCGCCGAGAACACGTCGGACGCGGTGATCGCCGGCAGCGCGGTGTTCAACGTGACGCCCCACAAGGCCGGGCGCTACTTCTCGAAGATCGCCTGTTTCTGCTTCGACCAGCAATTGCTTGGCCCTGGTGAGCGCGTCGAAATGCCCGTCACTTTCTTCGTCGACCCATCGATCATGGCCGACGCCAATCTTGAGGACGTCAACACCATTACCCTGTCGTACACGTTCTTCAGAACCTCCAAGGCGCCCGAACTGGCTGCCGATGAGGGCATCCCGTCTTTCGAACTGGCCAGCACGGAGTCTGCGGTGTTGCGCCGCTGATGGCTTAGGAAGGAATCCAGGGTCATGACTGATACCCAGGCAAAGCCGCACCAATACCATCTCGTGGACCCGAGCCCGTGGCCGGCGATCGGCGCCCTGACGGCGCTGGTTCTGGCCGGCGGTGGAATCTTGCTGATGCATGGCATCAACCACTGGGTCTTCGGCATTGGCCTGGCCATGTTGCTGACCACCTTCTTCGGCTGGTGGCGCGAAGTCATCCGCGAGGCCGAGCACGAGGGCCATCACACGCCCATCGTCCAGCTCAGCATGCGCTACGGCATGGTCCTGTTCATCGCCTCGGAAGTGATGTTTTTCGCCGCCTTCTTCTGGGCCTACTTCGACATTAGCCTGTTCCCGGGCGGCGTGGCGGGCAGCGAGGAACTGGTTGGCCGGGCGGCCTATACCGGTGGTGTCTGGCCGCCGGTCGGCGTCGAGGTTTTCAACGCCTGGGACATTCCCTTTCTCAATACGCTGATACTGTTGACCTCGGGTGTCACCGTGACCTGGGCGCACCACGAAATCGTTGCCGACAATCGGCGCGAGGCGATTCGTGCCATGTGGCTGACCCTGGCTCTGGGCGCTACTTTTACCGCGCTCCAGGCCTACGAATACGTCCACGCACCGTTCACTATGGACGGCGGCGGCTACGGTTCGATTTTCTACATGGCGACCGGCTTCCACGGTTTTCATGTGATTGTAGGCACTTGCTTCCTGGCGGTCTGCCAGTGGCGCCTCTACCAGGGCCACTTCAAGCCCGACCATCACTTCGGCTTTGAGGCGGCGGCGTGGTACTGGCACTTCGTCGACGTGGTCTGGCTGTTCCTGTTCAGCTGCGTCTACTGGTGGGGTGGGAACTGAGCGGGCGCCATGCCCGCGCCCGAGCTCGACCTCGAGTACGACAGGGACGCACCCTTCAAGACAGGCCTCGCCGGTGCCTGTCCGCGCTGCGGCCAGGGCTGCCTGTTTCAGGGATACCTTGATGTCACCGAAAATTGCGGCGTCAGCGGCCTCGATTTTAGCCAGCAGAACAGTGGCGACGCCGGCCCGTTCTTCATCGTCTCGATTGTCGGCTTCATCATTACCGGCCTTGCCCTGACGGTCGAAATGAATTGCTCGCCACCGATGTGGCTCCATATGGTGTT
>JAYZAP010000356.1:0-3101 GCA_036339655.1 Pseudomonadota bacterium
GCGCGCCGTGGTGATCCCGCCTAGGAGGGTGCGCCGGGCCGCCTGGGCGGCGTAGAGGGCGATGGCGCCGGGTAAGGAGTCGCGCCACGGGTTGGATGGGTCGGCCTCCTCGGTGGGCAGGCAAAGATGAACGTGGCAGTCGATGAGTCCGGGCAGCAGATAGGCGCCATCGACGTCGACCACATGGTCGTCGGGACCCGGTCTGGCGCTGTCGGCCAGTGCTTTGATGCGACCGTCGGCGATCTCGATATCACGGCGTTGGTAGGCGCCCGCGGCCACATCATAAATCTCGCCGCCGATAATCCAATCAACCACGGCTCAGGCTCCCGGTCCGGGCGGCACCGGGCCGCTGGGCGCCAGGGTGCCGTCCGAGTCATGCATTTCGTCGCCCTGGAGCGCCGGGCAGAATACGCTGATCAGGTGCAGATCGGTGTGGGCGTGCATGCTGTGGCGGTCATCCGGCCCGACGCAGTACATGGTGCCCGGTTCCAGGGGCCAGACCTCGCCGGTGGTCAGGTCGGTGACCTCGCCGCTGCCGCCGATGATGTGGTTGGCCTCCCAATGGTTCTTGTACCACAACACGTTCTTGTTGCCCGGCGCCAGGTTGACATCGCAGACCGTGAAGCCGAGGCCGTCGTCCTTGAGCAGCATGCGCGCCGTGCGGGCCGAGCGGCCGGCCACCACCTTCTCTTTTCCAGCGGCGCGCATTTCCGCCACCGAGCGCACGAACATGCGCTCGGGTCCGGGCGGGACCGGACCGGTCGGCGGATAGCCGCCGTCGTCATCGTGGTATTCATTGCCGGTCACCGGCGGATTGAAGATGCTGAGAATCTGGACGTTGTCGACGACGGTGATGATATGGCGGTCGTTGGCCCCGACCATGTAGAGCGAGCCGGGGCTCAGGTCCCAGGTCTCGCCGCTGGTCCGGTCCTCAAGGGTGGCGTTGCCGGCGACCACATAGTTGGCCTCCCAGTGGTTCTTGTACCACAGGGTATTGGCGGTGCCGGCGGTGACATAGACATCCGACAGGGAAAACCCCAGGCCGTCGCCTGCCACCAGCAGCCGCATGGCGGAGCCGTTGCCGCTGCGCATGATGATGTGCTTGTCGGTGTCCTTCAGTTCCTCGACGGTTCGCACAAACATCGCCCCATCTCCCAGCAATACGGTTAATATCTACGGCCCAAGCCCATCTCCGCAGGGGAGTATTGGCTCTCGGCCAGAAGGGAAAGTCAAGACCATGACTAGCGAGCGCCCCTTGTTGACCGAAGAAATCGCGGCCTACCAGCGCGACGGCTATCTCGCCATTTCCGGACTGTTCAGCGCCGCAGAACTGGCGCCGATTGACGAAGCGTTGCGAGTCGACCCGACAGTGGCTGGGCGTCTCTACAACGTTCATGACGGCGAGGGTGTCGGCGGCCATGACTATCTCGGCTGGACCCGCCACGGCGACGATTATCTCGGCGCCATGACGCGGATCGCGCGCCTTGTCGAGGGCGCCGCCGCGCTGATCGGCGAGCCGGTCTACCATTTCCATTCCAAGCTGGTGTGCAAACCGCCCCACGGCGGCGATATCGTCGATTGGCATCAGGATTTCGGCGGCTGGTATCAGGACGGCTGCCTGCTGCCGGACATGCTGACCTGCATTGTCGCCGTCACCGAGGCGACACCCGAGAACGGCTGCCTCACCTTCCTCAGGGGATCCCACGCCATGGGCCGTATCGACCGGGTGGTGAGCGATCATGCCTACTACACCATTCAGCCCCAGCGCTTGGCCGCCATGCGCCAGCGCTTCCAGGCGGTGACCATCCCTATGGCGCCCGGCGACGGGCTGTTCTTCCACGGCAACGCGGTTCACAGCTCACCGGTCAACCGGTCAGGTGAGACCCGCCGACTCCTGGAATTCTCCTACAACGCGGTGTCCAACCCGCCGGTGTTCGACGGCCAGGACCACCACGCGGTCAAGCCCCTGGAGGTGGTCGCGGACGACGCCCTGCGCCGGGGCGATTTCAACGCCGTGTTCGGCGACACCCCGCTCCACGACATCGACGACCCGGCGAATGAAGGCTACACCATCTTCAACCGCGACCACGTTCCGGTTCACTGCTGAGAGACGACGGGCCCCTTGACACGAATCGCGCTTCGCGACAATTGTTTGGCCATTGGCTTAACAGCACAAAGGAGGTGATCGAATGTCTAAACCCATGGTTAAGGTATTCGCCGCCACGGCGGTAACGGGTGGTTCGATATAACGGCTTCGATCACGCTCGTAACGTAATGGTTCGCTAAAGGCAGCGAATACGCGACCGCCGCCATCACAGAACGGCGCGGCGCACCATACGGTTACAGAACTCGCCGCCCCTTCATCGGGGCGGCGTTTTTGTTTGGCGGTGGCGCTGCCCTGGGGTCATCATGATTGCCGGCACAAACGGGGAGGACCAAGAAAATGGCAAATGATTCATCGGGCGGCGAGCTGCTTCCCTGGCAATGGCCCGAGGCTTTTTGGCGCGGGGCCGTCAATAAAGTGCGGGCCGGGCGTTCCCTCAAGCCGGCCCAGTGGAAGGACGGGGCGCGCTGCGCCGTGGCCCTGTCGTTCGACTCCGATCATGAGTCAAGCACGCTCAGGGCGGGCAGCACCTCGCCGGGCATGTTGAGCCAGGGGGAGTACGGCTCCCGGGTGGCCCTGCCGCGTATCCTTAAGCTGCTCGACAAACACGGCGTCAAGGCGAGCTTCTTCGTCCCGGCGGTGGTCGCCATGCTGCACCCGGAGGAACAGCGCGCCGTGGTCGATCAAGGCCACGAGATCGGTATTCACGGCTGGATTCACGAGCGCAACAGCGAATTGCCTGCCGCCGCCGAGCGCGATCTGCAAATGCGCGCCGTCGACGTGCTGGAGGAGGTCTCCGGCATGCGTCCGGTCGGCATTCGCACGCCGTCGTGGGATTTCAGCCCCCATACCCTGGCCATCAGCCGCGAAATGGGCCTGCTCTACGACTCCTCCCTTATGGCCGACGATGAACCTTACGAGCTGCTCGAGGACGGCGAGGCCACGGGCATGGTCGAGTTGCCGGTGGAGTGGATTCGCGACGACTACGTCTACTTCG
>JAYZAP010000357.1:0-2117 GCA_036339655.1 Pseudomonadota bacterium
CCTCTGTGTCGGTTTCCCGGACCCATCGCCGGGTTCCGGCGCGCGCTTCAAAGATCGATGTAATGGCCAAATCACTGAACGTTCTATTCATTACACCGGACCAATGGCGCGCCGACTGCCTATCGGCTCGCGGCCATCCGACCGTCCGCACCCCCCATCTCGACGCCCTGGTCGCCGACGGTGTGCTGTTCGCCAACCACTTCGTCCAGTGTTCGCCCTGCGGTCCCAGCCGGGCATCGCTGCTGACCGGTACCTACTTAATGAACCACCGTTCGCTGCGCAACGGCACGCCGCTCGACAATCGCTTTACTAACCTGGCGCGCGAGGTGCGGGCGGCAGGCTATGACCCGTCCCTAATCGGCTATACGGACACCAGCCTGGACCCCCGGGCCAGCGGCCGTGAGGCGCCGGTACTGGATCAGGGCTACGAAGGCGTGTTGCCGGGGTTCACGGCGCTGTTGCGGACGCCGGCCCACCCGCTTGCCTGGACTGATCACCTGGCGGCCAAAGGCTATGACGTCACCGACAAACCGTTCGATATGTACGCGCCGCTCGACGGTCATGTGGCGCCCGGCGGATTCGGGCCCTATGACGCGCCGGCGCGCTACCGCGCCGAGGACAGCGACACCGCGTTCTGCACCGATACCGCTCTCGACTTCATCGCCGGCCAGGGCGATACCCCATGGTTTCTGCATCTGGTCTATCTCCGGCCTCATCCGCCGTACATCGCGCCCGAGCCATACAATCGCATGTACGATCCGGCGACCGTGCCGGTGTCGCGCCGGGCGGCGACCCCCGAGGACGACGCGCGGGTCCATCCCCTGGTCGGTCATGGCCACAACAGCATTAGCTATGTCGGCGGTATGAGCGATGACAATATGGCAAAACTGCGGGCCACCTATTACGGCCTGATTACCGAGGTCGACGACAACATCGGCCGCATGGTCGCCGCCCTCAAGGACAGTGGCCAGTATGACAACACCCTGATCGTGGTCACCAGCGATCACGGCGACACCCTGGGCGACCACTGGCTAATCGGTAAGGAGAGTTATTTCGACGCTGCCTTTCACGTGCCGTTGATTGTCCGAGCGCCCGGCGCCGCCTGGGACGGCGGCCGCGGCACGGTGGTTGAAAGCTTCAGCGAAAACATCGACGTCATGCCGACAATCCTTGATCTCATGGACCTCGAAGTGCCGGCGCAATGCGACGGCTATTCCCTGGCAGGTTTTCTCGATGGCGGTGTGCCGGCCGGTTGGCGCGACGAAGCTCATTGGGAGTTCGATTTCAGCGAGGTCGACGACGACACCCCGGAGGTCACCCTGGGCCTCGGGTTCGACGAATGCTCGCTCTCGGTGGTTCGCGGGCGGCGCTACAAGTACGTTCATTTCGCCGGGCTCGAGCCGGTGCTGTTCGACCTCAAAGCCGACCCCGATGAACTGTGCAATCTGGCCAAGGATCCGGACCATGCTCCCGTGGTTCTGGAATACGCCCAGAAGATGCTGTCGTGGCGCCTGACCCACAGCGACCGCACCCTGACCGGCCTCAAGCTGACGCCAGCGGGCATGGTCGAACTCAGCCGGGCCCGGCGACAATGATCCAATGACCGAATCCCCACTCCCCGGACCCATGATCCACGCCCGGTCGGTGGTGACCGGGGATCCGCTGCGCCGGGCCATCGCCGATAACTACCGGGCCGACGAGACCGCTTGCGTCGACGAACTGCTGGCCGAGACCAATATGGACGGGCCGGCGCGGCGCCGGGTCGCCGAGCGGGCCCAGGCATTGGTCGCCAGCGTGCGCCAGGGCCGCCAGGGCGCCGGCGGCATCGACGCCTTTCTCCAAGAATACGAACTTTCGACCCAGGAGGGGGTGGTACTCATGTGCCTGGCCGAGGCCCTGCTGCGTAGTCCCGACGGCGAAACCGCCGACCGCCTGATCCGAGACAAGCTCGGTGACGCCGACTGGGAAGGCCATCTCGGCCACAGCCGCTCGTTGTTCGTGAACGCCTCGACCTGGGGACTGATGCTGACCGGGCGCATCGTGCGGCTCGACCCCGGGTTGACCGGCCATGTGGGGTCGGCGATTGGCCGTCTGGTAGCACAGAGCGGCGAGCCGGT